>JASLJP010000242.1 GCA_030152425.1 Aquirhabdus sp. | reverse complement strand
GATGAAACCCGGCTCAGTCATCCTCGATATGGCGGTGGAAACCGGTGGTAACGTCGAAGGCTCAGTGGTTGGCGAAACGGTCATGACTGAAAACGGCGTGAAAATCTTGGGTATTCCAAATATTCCTGCGACGCTTGCGACCGAGTCCTCAGCGCTGTATGCCCGTAACGTCTTTAACTTCGTGTCGACCTTGTTTGATAAAGAAGGCCAACTGCACTTGAATCCTGAAGAAGAGATTCAAAAAGCGTTACTCGTCACCCACGCAGGCCAAGTCCTGCTGAAGCGTGGTTAAGGAGAAAAACATGAATCCAGAAATCCTGAATCAAGCGGTTGAGCATGTTGCGACTGTACCATTCGTCAGTGTGTTTACCATTTTCGTGATGGCGATTTTCGTTGGTTACTATGTGGTCTGGGGCGTAACCCCTGCACTGCACACGCCTTTGATGGCCGTAACCAATGCGCTGTCCGGCGTTGTGATCGTCGGTGCGATGTTGCAAGTTGTGAGCAGCGGTACAAACCCTGCTGAGCTGCATGACATCACCGCGACCAGCTTGCTGGGCGCTTTCGCCGTCTTCTTGGCTAGCATCAATATCTTCGGGGGATTTGCCGTCACCGAACGCATGCTTGCTATGTTCAAGAAAAAGAAATAAGGAGTACACGAATTGTCAGCTTTGCATGATGTAATTTCGCAATACGCCGAATGGTTTTATCTGATTGGTGCGGTTCTGTTTATTCTGACCCTGCGCGGCCTGTCCGGTCCGAAGACTGCGATCCAAGGTAACCGCTACGGCATGATCGGCATGACCATTGCCATCGTGACCACCTTCTTTGTTGTGCCTGCACCGGCTAACCCGGTCGTTTGGCTGATCATCGTTGCGATGGTTGCGGGTGCTGCGATTGGTCTGTACCGTGCACGTACGGTAGCCATGACCCATATGCCTGAAACTGTGGCACTGATGCACTCTGCAGTGGGTCTGTCGGCGGTGTGTATCGCCATTGCAGCGGTACTGCACGAAGGTGTTTACCACGACGGCGTTCATCGTTTTGAACTGTTCATTGGTTGCTTTGTGGGTGCGATCACCTTTACAGCATCGCTGTTTGCTTATGGCAAACTGGCAGCCAAGAAATGGGCAAAAACCATGAAAGGCGGCTGGGTTAAACCCGTTCAAGCCACCTTGTTTATTGCCATGATCGTGTTTGGTAGCATCTACTTCTACTCAGAATCGATTGAAGCTTTCTGGGCGATGGTTATTCTGGCTTTGGCCTTCGGCTTTGTCTGGATCGGTCCAATCGGTGGTGGTGATATGCCAGTGGTTGTGTCGTTGCTGAACTCCTTCTCAGGTTGGGCGGCAGCGGGGATTGGTTTCACGCTGAACAACTCGATGCTGATCATCGCGGGTTCGCTGGTGGGTTCTTCAGGTGCGATTCTGTCCTACGTGATGTGCCGCGCGATGAACCGTTCACTGTTCAACGTGCTGTTCGGTGGTTTTGGTGCAACTGCAGTGGCTGAAGTAGACGCTGGCGACCAGAAACAAAAGAACTATCGTTCAGGCTCTGCAGAAGACGCAGGCTTCCTGATGTCAAATGCAGACAGCGTGGTCATCGTACCGGGTTATGGTATGGCGCAAGCACGTGCACAGAATGCGGTCAAAGAACTGGCAGATACCCTGAAAGAAAAAGGCGTAAAAGTCCGTTTTGCGATTCACCCTGTTGCCGGTCGTATGCCTGGTCATATGAACGTGCTGTTGGCTGAAGCGGACGTACCGTACGAAGACATCTTGGAAATGGACGAGATCAATTCGGACTTTGCGGGCACTGACGTGGTTCTGGTCATCGGTGCGAACGACGTGGTTAACCCTGCGGCCAAAGATAATCCAAGCTCTCCAATCTATGGTATGCCGATTCTCGAAGCCAACAAGGCACGCACCGTCATGATCATCAAGCGCTCAATGGCGACTGGTTATGCCGGCCTCGACAACGATCTGTTCTATATGGACAAGTCGATGATGGTGTTTGGTGATGCGAAGAAAGTGATCGAAGACATGTACAAAGCCGTTAACGGCGGCGGGCACTAAGTGTACGCGCAGTAACAGTCTTTTAAAAAAAACCGTCCTATTAGGGCGGTTTTTTTCAGTTCCACCTGTAGGCTTTGCATGATTCATGCATGTTTTTTGCGAAAATTTGCGTGCGCGCCAAACTGGGGTGAGGTGTGTCGTCGACGTATGCTTGCGTGTGATCGCGCCAATCACGGGCATTGTGTCTCATGTCATGCTCAGCTATTCTCTGCCGTTAAAATTAAAGACAGGTTGTATTTAGGGGGATGTAATGCTATTTGGGTTCGTCATTGCATATTGGTTGATTTCGGTCGGTATCGGTCTGTGGGCCGGTCGGCGCGTGCATAGCTCGAAAGACTTTGCCATTGCAGGTCGTCATTTGCCGTTTTATATCGTCACCGCGACAGTATTTGCTACATGGTTTGGTTCAGAGACGGTACTGGGTATTCCCGCGACCTTTTTGGAAGGCGGACTCAATAGCGTGGTTGCCGATCCGTTCGGCGCGTCTATGTGTCTGATTTTGGTGGGTCTGTTCTTTGCAGCACCGCTGTATCGCATGAAGTTAATGACCATTGGCGACTTTTATAAATACCGTTATGGCCGCAAGGTCGAAGTTGCGACCACCATCGCCATCGTCATTTCATACTTGGGTTGGGTTGGCGCGCAGATCACGGCATTGGGTTTGGTGTTTAATCTGGTCTCCGGTGGTGCGATTGCGCCCGTCGAAGGCATGTGGATCGGCTCGATCACCATTTTGATCTACACCTTCTTTGGCGGTATGTGGGCGGTGGCGATCACCGACTTTATCCAGATGATCATCATCGTCATCGGTATGCTATGGATTGGCGCCGAAGTATCGGGTCAGGTTGGTGGTGTTGGCTTTGTCGCCAATCATGCATGGGAGGCGGGTAAGTTTAACTTCTGGCCGGATGGCAACTTTGCCGCAGTGGCTGGCTTTATGGCCGCATGGTGCACCATGATGTTTGGCTCCATGCCGCAACAGGACGTATTCCAGCGCGTCCAGTCGGCCAAAACTGAAAGTATTGCGGTCTGGGCGACGGTGCTGGGTGGCTCCATGTACTTTGTCTTTGCCTTTATCCCGATGTTTTTAGCCTATTCGGCCACCTTGATCGACCCTAAAATGGTGGCTGCACTGATCAATAATGAGCCACAAAAGATTCTGCCGACACTGGTTCTGACCCATGCGCCCATGATCGCCCAAATCCTGTTCTTCGGTGCATTGTTGTCGGCGATCAAGAGCTGTGCGTCGGCAACGCTGCTGGCACCTTCAGTGACCTTTACTGAAAATCTGCTCAAGCCGATGTTTCCAAAAATGAACGACAAACAGGTCCTGCTGAGCATGCGTATCGTTACCATCGTCTTTACGATATTGGTGACCCTGTATGCCATGCATTCCAAGGCCAGTATCTTTAAGATGGTAGAAAATGCCTATCAAGTGACCTTGGTTGCGGCATTCATCCCGCTCTTGTTTGGCGTCTACTGGTCAAAGGCGACCAATCAAGGCGCTTTGCTTGCGGTGGCGATGGGTGTGACGACGTGGATCACCATGTTGATCGGTGCTGCATTTAGCGCAGATGAGTTGAAAGATCTGCCGATCATCCTGACATGGATCACGGATCTGACTGCACCGCTGCAAGTGATCACGCCGCAAGGGGCTGGCGTGCTAGCCAGCCTGACGGGCATGCTGTTGGGGTCTCTGCTGCCGCAATACGCAAGCTATGATCCGGATATTCATCGCAAACTTAAAAGCGGTGAGCATTTGCGAGAGCGTGAAGCATTGGCGCGCGAGCAGGATGCGGCGGGGCTCTAATCCAGTCTAAATCCAAAAAAGCCGCTGACTTGGATCAAGTCTGCGGCTTTTTTACAACAATTTTGAGCAAATGAGACTAGCGTCCGGCTTCATCCTGCCACAGCAGTTTATGCAGTTGTAGCTGGAAGCGCACGGGCAGTTGGTCGGCCACGATCCAATCCGCCAACTCACGTGCTAATCGTGGTAAGCGCACCTGTCCCGGCTCAATTGCAAATGATGGCGAGAACCAGACTTCGCCGACCAACTGATTGAGGCCATGTGTGCTGACCATATCGCGAGACCATTCGTAGTCTGTACGGCTGGTAATCACAAACTTGATCTGATCATGCGGCGTCAGGTGCTGCAGGTTTGACAGCAGATTGCGCTGCATTTCACCCGAGTCCGGGGTCTTAAGGTCGAGGACTTTCGACACACGGGGGTCAACAGCCGAGACGTCGATCGCGCCGGAGGTTTCAAGTGAAACGGCATAACCGGCATCACACAGTTGGGTCAGCAAGGGAGTGCAGTTAGGCTGTGCCAGCGGCTCTCCTCCGGTCACACAGACATGTCGAACGTGCTGAGCAGTGCCAAAGTCAGCCACTGTGGCCATGATCTCGGCCAGCGCCCGTCGTGTACCGCCCTCGAAGGCATAGGCCGTATCACAGTAGGTACAGCGCAGCGGACAACCCGTCAGGCGGACAAAGACCGTCGGATAGCCGGAGTCACGTGCTTCGCCTTGCAGGGAGTAGAAAATCTCGGTGATCCGCAGACCTGCAGCGGGATCGGTGACGGGGATGTGAGTCGAGCGCAATTGAGGGGTAGACCTATAAAAAATGATGCCGGCGAGATATCTCGCCGGCAGTCTATTATAGATCAGCAGTGCCCAGATTCAAAATCAGGCACTGCACTGTATGTGCGCTTAGTCTGCGAGTTTGAGCAGGCGCTTCTCCAGATCATGAATATCGACGACATGATGGTTAAACACCGGGTCAACCAGAATCACATCACGATGCATCGGGATATTGGTCTTGATGCCTTCGATCACCACTTCATCCAGCGCCTGACGTGTACGCGCCAGTGCCGTTGCACGGTCTGCACCATGCACGATCAGCTTGCCGATGAGGGAGTCGTAATACGGCGGGATGGTGTAGCCGCTATACAGATGCGAGTCCATGCGCACACCCGCGCCACCTGGGAAATGCAGCAGGGTGATTTGACCGGGTGAGGGGGCAAAGGTCTGTGGGTCTTCGGCATTGATCCGGCACTCGATGGCATGACCACGCGCCACGATGTCGCTTTGTTGCAAGTTGAGTCCCAGACCGGACGCAATCCGGATCTGTTGTTCGATGATATCCACACCGGTGATGCACTCGGTGACGGGATGTTCGACCTGTACGCGGGTGTTCATCTCGATAAAGAAGAACTGATCATTTTCAAACAAGAACTCAAACGTGCCTGCACCACGGTATTCCATGATCTCGCAAGCGCGCACGCAGGCATCGAGGATGTCGGCGCGTGCTTTTTCAGGCAAATTTGGAGCAGGGGCTTCTTCGAGTACTTTTTGATGGCGGCGTTGCAGCGAGCAGTCGCGATCATACAAATGGATCGCATGGCCGGCACCATCACCGAGCACTTGAACTTCGATATGACGTGGGGTCAACAAGAAGCGTTCCATATAGACGGTTTCGTCGTTAAACCACATCGCCGCTTCATGCTGGGCAGACTGCACTGCATCCAGCAGTTCATCCGATTTCATGACGATGCGCATACCGCGACCGCCGCCGCCTGCTGCGGCCTTGACGATCAGCGGAAAGCCGATTTTTTCAGATTCCGGCAATGCGTTTTCGACAGTAATTGCCAAATTTGAGCCGGGGACGGTCGGAACACCGCTTTTCTTCATCGCGGTGATGGCCGAAACTTTGTTACCCATCAAGCGGATGTGTTCAGGGCGTGGACCGATAAAGGCCATGCCGGCATTTTCAACCGCATCGGCAAACTCGGCATTTTCTGACAGGAAGCCATAGCCGGGATGGATGGCATCCGCGCCCGTCAGTTCGGCGGCGGTCAATAGCGCCGTGATATTCAGGTAGCTGTCTTTGCTGGCTGCCGGGCCGATGCAAATCGCTTCATCGACAAAACGCAGATGCATCAGATCTTTATCTGCGGCCGAGTAAACGCCGACGGTTTTGATGCCCATGGTGCGACACGCGCGGGCGATGCGCAGGGCAATCTCACCACGGTTGGCGATCAGGACTTTTTTGAGCAACTGGGGTTCTGCTGCTGAGCTTGCGGGAGCGTTTGCCATCAGTCTTAATCCTTTAAGCGAATCAGGGGCTGACCAAACTGGATCACATCACTGTTGTTAACCAAAATCTCAGCGATGGTGCCATCTTGGGTGGCTTGGATGGGGTTCATGATCTTCATGGCTTCAACGATGCCGATCGTGTCGCCCGCTTTAATTTTTTGACCGACTTTGACAAACGCTGGCTCGCCCGGATTTGGCGCGGCGTAGTACACACCGACCATGGGAGAGTGCTCATGGCGTGCTGCGTCGACATCTGGTGCTGCGACGCTGGCCACTGGGGCGGGTGCTGCGACTGCGTAGTTTTGTGACTCGGCCAGTGCGAGTGCACTGCGGCGTGTTAGTGCAATGGATTGGTCGCCTTCCTTGACTTCGATTGCTTCTAAGTCTGATTCAATCATCAATTCAATCAGTTTTTTAATCTTGCGAATATCCATGGATTTAGTCTCTGGTAATCAAGGTGTTAATTAAAATCTTTGCTCAGTCGTGATCTTGCTGTATCCAGCACGCGCGGCCTGTTTGTCTGCCTGTCGTGTTATAGCTTGAGTTGTTCTATGGCATAGTCGAGTGCGGCGCGATAGCCTGCGACCCCGAGACCGCTGATCACGGCGACGGCTTTATCCGCCAAAAATGAGTGATGGCGGAAAGACTCGCGGGCATAGACATTGGAGAGATGTACTTCGATAAACGGCTTTTCGGCAGCCAGCAGCGCATCACGCAGTCCGATTGAGGTATGGGTCAGGGCGGCGGCATTAATAATGATATAGCGCGTACCATCGCTGCGGGCCTGATGAATTCGGTCAATCAGAGCGCCTTCCCAGTTGCTTTGTAGATGCTCCAGCACCAGCCCGGCATGTTCGGCCTGGGTGGTCAGTAGGGCATTAATGTCATTCAAGGTCAGATGGCCGTACACTGCAGTTTCGCGTTGTCCCAACAGATTGAGATTAGGACCGTGCAGTACAAGAATGTCAGTCATTAACAAAGCTCCTGCGATCTTGCTGGTAAAAATTTAAGATCAGCACTGATCGGCTTGAGTACAAATTGAATAAATGTAATATTGCAAACAATTGTTTCTAATCCGCGTCAGTTCTGCGTTTGGACGAAATTTGGCCAAACGATAATATGCCGTGAAATAGCTGTTTTAGTTCGCACTTTGCAAGCAAGATACGCAAATTCAAACAGGGTTGCAATGGCAAAAAGTTTGATTCTTGGTTTATGGAACTTCTTTATGGAAATATTCAGATACATTTTATCTGCGGGACTCGTACTGGGGCTCAGCCCAGCCCATGCCGCAGCAAACAGCAGTGATACGACTGCATTTGCTGCCGATTCGGTTGGGGTGGTAGAGCAGGTATGGCATGCGCAGGGATTGCTAATCCTTGTTTTGCTGCTGATTGGGGCTGCTTTCGGACTATTGTGGCGCAGGCGTACACGCATTGAGGATTTAAGCTGGATTATAGTTGTGTTAATCCTAGCAATAGGCTTTGCATGTGTGTTGGTTCGTGTTAAGCTGGGGTTGTAAATCGACCTTAATTCTTAGGTCTTTTTATCTTTTTAACAGGTTTGAACCGGAACTGCTGAATGATTCACAGAATGACAACGGAAATGAGCCCAGCTTTTAATTCGTGTTTTCTTTGCTGTATTCAACACCGGACAAGCTTTTCTAGTTGTCTCGATAGAGGATTGCAAACATGACGACACGTGAACAAGGCGTAGTAAAGTGGTTTAACGATACCAAAGGTTTTGGTTTCATTCAACGCAAT
>JASLJP010000223.1 GCA_030152425.1 Aquirhabdus sp. | reverse complement strand
AAAAAAGGCACTACAGCGCGACGCTGGAGTGCCTTTTTTTCATCGTCACACTTAGTCGCGTTTGCCTAGCCTAGGCACGATGCTTTCGATGGTTTCAGTCAGGGTCTCGCGCCCTTCTTTGATATTGTCGCGCAGGTTTTGGCGCAGCGAGCGAGCGGCATTGGTGATCCCACTGGTCAGCCCCAGCTTTTCTTCATTCTCTGAAGGATACAGCAGGTCATGACCGACCGTCAGCTCTAGCGCGTAGATGCGCTGGCGTAGCTCGGCAGGCAGGGCGGCTTTTTCCAGTGTCGAGGCGTTGACCATGACCGCGATGGCATCGCCGGTGGCGACGAGTTGCTGCTGTTCTTTGCTGTACAAGGTATAGGTCATCCGAAACCCAGAGTTGCGTACCTCGACCACCTGTACACCAATTTCTAAGGTATCGGGAAAAAATACCGGCCGCAAAAAGCGGCAGCTATTGGCCGCAATCACTGCAGATAACCCCTGCCCGATGGCGTCAATCTTGGTCAAATACGCGATACGCGCGCTCTCGATGTAGCGATAGTACATGACGTTGTTGACATGGCCCACTGCATCCATGTCGCCCCAAGCGACCTGCTGCTGATACACGACGGCAAATTCTTTCAATAAACTCATGGTGCTTAATCCAAAAAATTTGGGATGAAAAACAAATGAGACGACGCTAAACAATCCGTGGGGGTACAGGCCCTCTGCGCTCTAGCATAGAAGTCTACCTGCTAAAATACAACGGGCGAATCGACAAAGATCGTCACCATGTACAGCAAGAATCACACCACGACATAGATTTAACGTGCACTGTCCAATCGCGCCAATAACGCCTCGCGTAACCCATCGTCCAACACCGCGCTTTCCACCTGCCATGTGAGCAAATAATGCTGCACCAAGGCGTGCTGAGTATAGGGTGCCAGTTGCTCGACAAACTGCGCCTCATTGGGCGATATATGCGCCAACGCCTGCTCATGCCGTGTCCAGCGCACTCGTGCCAACACCACATCCGGCTGGGCAGGAAAACGCTGCTCTAAGCTGTGCAGCAGTGCCACGATGGACTGCGTCGGTAGCTCGATCGGCTGCGCCACGCAGAGGCTCATCCACTGATCCAGCAGCGACACATCCAAACGCTCGGCCAGCACGCGCTGCGCCAGCTCATGCGCCGATAGATAAGCCGCTACGCGCACCAACAGTGGAAAGACAAAGCTGGCATGCTCGGCTTGAATCTCGGACGGCATCATCAGTTGCATGCGTTTGACACGGTCGACTGCATCTTCGGGCAGCTCGCTGTTGGTCAAGGCGCGCAACCATGCATCCCAGTCGATATTTTTTTGCTGTGGCAGCAGATGGCTCGACAGCATTTTCCAAGGCTGCAGACAGGCCAGCCGCGTCCACAGACTACCGACTTGTAAGTCAAAATGCGGCTGCAGGCTCTCACGTACCGGCTCAAGCATGCCGCGCTCGGGATAGACCAAGAGCAGGTCGAGCAGATTTTGTGCCTGAGCCAGATCGCCGCTGTCGATACAGACCTGCGCGCGCACCAGGGTCGCCAGCTCATGATCATCACTGTCGATCTGGGTCAGATGCTCCATGGCCGCAGGATAAAGTCCGGCGAGGCGAGCGACATCGGCCTGCAGCAGATGCAAGGCCGAGCCTTTCTTTTTGTTGAACGGACGTAGATTGAGACTGTTTTTGGTCAGTGACTCTTCCATCGCCGCAAATGATGCCGGGTAATTGTTGACCAAACGGTTGCGGATCGAAGTATCCAGACTCATCAGGGTCTTGCGGCGGGTATAGGCTTTGCGGCGCTGATGCAGATAGTCTGACCCAAACAAGATGGTACTCAGCACGACGAACAGAAATACCAGCGCCACGGCGATGAGCAGACTGATCAACAGCGCAATACCGACACTGGTCAGGATCTGATGGTCATGCCACACCACCATGACAAAACCCGGATCATTGGATAGGGCACTGGCCAGCAGCGCGCCCATGACCAACAGCAGCAGCATAAAAAAGGTCAGTAACAGGCCACTGGTCATGATGCAGCAACCGGTGTGGTGGCAACAGTCTGGCTGGTGCTGACTGCAGAGGCGACAGGTGTTGCAGCAGGAGCACTGACCGCCGCTGTTGACGCGGGCGCAGATGCCGCGCCATGCACGACCTCAGGCGGCGCAACCAACAGGGGGCTATTCGGAGTGGCAGGCAGTGGATCTGCAGGCATCCACTGCAAGGCAGAAAGCTGCAACTTGGTGTTTTCCGCCACGGTGAGGCTGGTGATCACTCCCAAGGTTTGACGGGCGTCGGGATCAACCACACCGACCAATTGGTTATGGCTGTCCGCCAGCAATTGGCGCACGCGGTCGGCCTGCCCGCCCGCCAGCGCTTGACGCGCAAGCCCCAAGGTCAATGCCACTTCGCGGCAAATGAGTGCACGCTGCAGCATGGTGCTACGCACATCCATAGACGGTTTTTCGATGATAAACAGGCGGTTTACGCGATGCAGAAAGGAGGGGTCAGTGCTGCTGGGTTTAGCATCGGTCGTCTGGGTAGGCGCGCCGTGTAAACTCGGCCCTTGCCGCGCCATGCGATCCAGTTGCAACTGGAGATCGGCCAGTCTGCGGTCTAGGTTCTGATTGGCCTGCACTTGACGCTGGCCTTGGTCTTCGATGACCCGCAGATCGGCGTCGATGGCACGATCAAGCGCGCTTTGGGTCAGGGTCGAGATCGACTGACTCTGTGCCAAGGCGGGCAGGGTTTGTTTGATCTGGTTGAGCGTGATCTCGGCAGCGGACAGGGTGTGGAGCTGCTGGGTCAGTTGCAATGGGGTTTGGTCGAGCTGGGTCTGAGCGAGGAGCAGGGTTTGCCGCAGCCAATGACGAGATAGCTTTTGGGTCGCATCGTTGGCCGAGACTTGGGCGACATGACTGCCCTCACTGGCCGCAGCCTCCGAGGCGGATTTATCCCCGCGCGTCACTGCGATCAGTCGATCATTGAGGTCAGAGACCTGCATGGTCAGCTGTGCTTGCTGGGTCTGGATCTCTTTATAGTGCTGCTCGGCCAGACCATACAGCTCCTCTGCCGCAATACCGACCCCTGCGATCACCACCAGCGATAGCGCCATCGTCGTCCAGCGCGTCATTCGCCCGACTCCCATACATGATCCTGCACATCTATCCGATTAACCCGCATATGTATCCTCGATCTCTGTCAATGCACGCAAGACCTGCTCCGGCTGCAAACTGGTCAGCGCCTTGACCCGTGGGGTCAGGGTTTGTAACTCGGCCATCAGCCGTGGGCCGAGCACTAAAAGCCAAGGCACCAGTGCGTCCTGCCCAGCAATCGTCTGCCAATGGCGCCAAGACTCGCCGCTACTTAATAGCACAACGCTTAAAGAATGGCTGTCATTTTTTTTTACATCCACCGCAGTTTTAACGCTAAAAGTTGTTCTATTCCATGCCTCTACGCTGCTTTTCGGCAACTGTCGCCGATAGAGATTCAGCACCTGTAACCGTACTCCACGCGCCAGTAAGGACTCTTGTATCAGTGCACGGCCACCCAGTCCGCGCCAGACCTGGACGCGATCCTGTGGCTGTAGCTGACGGAGTAAATCGGTGTCCATCAGACCCTCACTGCTGGCCACGAGCGGCGTCTCGGCAATTACACCGACTGCGGCCAGCACCTGTGCAGTCCCCTCGCCCACCGCCAGCCAGCGTACGGGCAACGCCTGAGGATCGAGTGACAGTGCGCGCAGGGCAGCAAGCCCCAACTGTGCGGCCGTCGGACTAACCACCACAACCACGGTCAGTGCAGCGCTCTGCGAGAGACTGCGCACCATCTCCAGCGCCTCGGGGCTCAGGTGCAGCGGCTCCAGTGCCAATAGCGGCAGCGCCGTGACCTGCCAGCCCGCGGCCGTTAGTAATGCCGTGAGTCCCTCGGCGCGATCCGTAGGCCGTGTATTGAGAAAATGTCCGCGCAGCTTGCTCATCGACGCGCCTCTAGCTTGCATCCGGCGTGGACGGCGACTGCGTAGGAAAAATCTCGACCTGTGCCAATAAACGATCCGCACCAGCCGCAAGCAGGCGGTCGGCCAATGCCACACCGAGACGCTCAGCATCTAAGGCCGGACCGCTGATCTCATCATGTAACTGCTCACGGCCATCAACACTGCCGACTCGGCCTTGCAAGGTGAGCTGTCCGGCGCTGATCTGGGCGAAGCCAGCAATCGGTACTTGGCAGCCCCCCATCAAGCGGTGGTTAAAGGCACGCTCGGCGCGTACACAGCGATTGGTCGTTTCATCGGACAGCGGCGCGATGAGATCCAGCACACGCTGATCATCGGCACGGCACTCCAGACCTAAAGCGCCCTGCCCGACAGCGGGCAGCGAGAGGGTGATATCGAGACGCTCACGAATGCGCTCACCTAATCCGAGGCGCATTAGTCCTGCGCTGGCAAGGATAATGGCATCGTACTCACCCGCATCAAGTTTGCCTAAACGGGTGCCGACATTGCCGCGTAGATCGACGATCTGCAGATCGGGGCGATGATGCTGCAACTGGCTGCAGCGGCGTAGACTCGACGTGCCCAAGCGCGCACCCTGCGGCAGATCGGCCAAACTGGCATAGTGATTTGAGACAAAGGCATCGGTGGGGTCTTCACGCTCACAGATCCCGCCGAGCACCAGCCCTTCGGGCAACTCCATGGGCACGTCTTTGATCGAGTGGACGGCCAGATCAGCGCGACCATCAAACAGCGCCTGCTCAAGCTCTTTGACAAACAGGCCTTTGCCACCAATCTTGGACAGAGAGGTGTCGAGGATCTTGTCTCCTTGAGTCACGAAGGTGACGAGGTTAACCGTGAGCGCTGGATACAGGGCGATCAAGCGTGCCTTGATATGCTCGGCTTGCCATAGCGCCAGTGGGCTTTTACGCGTGGCGATATTGAGGACTGTGTTGGACGTCGTCATGCAGGGCATTTTCCAAAATTCTAAAGGAGCGTTTATACGACAATGAGAACGGGGTCTCATCGGCTGGGCGCAAGCAGTACAAACCAAACTGGCGCTGTAATAAAGCGAAACCGAGCTTATTGTGCTCGGTTTATCCAGTCTTGCCGCAGATTGCGTCTTACAACATCTGCATTTTATCCTTTAATTGCGGTAAATGGCGGCGGCTAATGGCCAATCGCTCATCGATCCCGCGAAAACGGACTTGATATTGACCTGTGGCCACCATTTCGATGCCCTCTAAATACGGGATCGCCAAGAGTGCATTCCGATGGACGCGGATAAAACGATCGCCAAACTCGGCCTCAAGCTCTTTTAAGGTTTCATCGATCAGCACCTCACCACCAGCATGACGCACGGTGACGTATTTTTGATCGGCGAGGAAATAATAGATACTGTCTAGCGGAATCAGCTCCATCCCGCGATGGGTTCGAGCGGTGATGTGCTGGCGCACGGATTTGTTGTCGGATTGATTGGCCGCACGGAGATGATTAACTTGGGCAGCATTGAGCTTGCTGACTCGGGTCAGGGCTGCAGACAGGTCGGCACGGTTGACCGGTTTGAGCAAA
>JASLJP010000175.1 GCA_030152425.1 Aquirhabdus sp. | reverse complement strand
GATGGAGCGAGGTCTGAATTATAGGGCAGAACGCCTCCGCTCTGCATTGCATAATCGTGCAATTTAAATCACGATGACCTATTTAGCCTATTTCGACAGCTTATAAAGCCTGCCCGATTGCTGCAATATTTGTTTATTTTTCATAAAGCCATGTTTAAATCACGCTATGATTGAAAAAGCGAATAGCACCACCGCAATACCTCTGACCGATGAGAGCCACCATGCCCGCCAAAAAGAAAATAGCCGCAGAAAAAACCACTTATCAATTTGATGCCGTCGTTCTGGGTGCAGGTCCAGCGGGTGAAGGCGCAGCGATGAAGCTGGCCAAGAGCGGTCGCCGTGTGGCGATGGTTGATCAGCGCCCCGTGGTTGGCGGCAACTGCGCCCATGTTGGCACCATCCCCAGCAAGACGCTGCGTCAGACTGTGTTCAATATCATGCGCTATCAGCGCGATCCGCTGTTTCAAAAGGTCGGCGAATGGAAGCATGTGCCGCTGACCAAGATCCTTGGCATGGCACACAAAGTCATTAATAAACAAGTCGAAACCCATACGCGTTTCTATGAGCGCAACCAGATCGAAGTCTTTCACGGGCATGCCTACATCAACGATCCACATACCCTGACCGTGCATTTGGGTGACGGCGGGCAGGAAATTATCAGCTTTGACCAGCTCATGATTGCCACCGGTAGTCGTCCATATCAGCCCAAAGAGCTGGACTTTACCCATCCGCGCGTATTCGATAGCGACAAGATCCTAACACTGGACTACACCATCCAAAAAATCATCATCTATGGTGCAGGGGTGATAGGCTGTGAATATGCCTCGATCTTTATCGGACTGGGCTACAAGGTCGAGCTGATCAACACCCAAGCACAGTTGCTTAGCTATCTCGACGATGAGATCGCCGATGCGCTGTCGTATTACCTGCGTGAACTGGGCGTCTTGATTCGCCATAACGAAATGATCGACAACCTCGTCACCGACGATGACTACGTGATCCTGAATCTAAAAAGCGGCAAAAAGATCAAAGCCGACGCCATCCTGTGGTGTAACGGGCGCTCGGGCAATACCGACGATCTGGGGCTGGAAAACCTTGGCCTCAGTACCAACAGCCGCGGTCAACTGACCGTCAATGACCAGTATCAGACCGAAGTACCACATGTCCACGCGGCAGGCGATGTGATCGGTTGGCCGTCACTGGCCTCAGCCGCCTACGATCAAGGCCGCTGTGCGGGCGCGCATATGACCGGTGAAGAAAACGTCACGCCGGTAACCAATGTGCCAACCGGCATCTACACCATCCCCGAGATTTCATCGATCGGCAAAACTGAACAAGAGTTGACGCAGGAAAAAGTCCCCTACGAAGTCGGGCAGGCGTCCTTCCGCCATCTGGCACGCGCTCAGATCAGTGGTGAGACGGTCGGGGTGTTGAAGCTGTTGTTCCATCGCGAGACGCTGGAGATCCTCGGTATTCATTGCTTCGGACATAACGCCTCGGAGATCGTGCATATCGGACAGGCGGTCATGATGTGCAAGAGCAACAACAGCCTGCATTACTTCACCCAGACCACCTTCAACTACCCAACCATGGCAGAAGCCTATCGCGTTGCGGCATTAAACGGCATGAACCGTTTGTTTTAAGAAAAAAAAGCGGGGCGTTCGATAGAGCGCCCCGCTTTCATTCTTGTCTTCTGACCCACTAAAACCGCGACAACAACTGACCGTCGTCGCACAGCCATGTCTCAGCGCCGAGAAACTTAGTTTCTTCGATCTGATGAGTCACATAGATCAGCGGGATCTGAAAACGCTCAGGCACTTGTTTTAAGAACGCCAAAATCGGCTGTTTCAGCGTGTGATTCAGTGCGTTGAGCGGCTCATCCAAAAGTAGCAACTGCGGCATCGCGAGCAACGTCCGACCCAATGCCACACGCTGGCGCTCTCCACCCGATAGATGGCGCGGCTGACGGTCGAGCAGGGAACGGATCTCCAAAAGCTCAATCACCGACTCGGGACTAAAGCGCCGTGCAGACGTGGGCTGCAAATCATAGCCGTACAGCAGATTTTGCCGTACCGACAGATGTGGAAAAAGCTGACCATCCTGCCACATGAGGCCAATTCGGCGCAGGTGCGGTGGCTGGTCTTGACGCAGGATACTGTCTGACAGCAGCGTGCCATTAAGCCGGATATAGCCCTGATCTGGTTTAATCAAGCCCGCAATCAGCGCCAGCAAGGTCGACTTTCCAGCACCGGATGCACCGCACAGTGCGGTGATCGGCGCGCAAAAATGCCCATGCATCGACAGCCTAAAATGATCGTTGGACTTCGGATTGCCGCGATGGAGCTGAAGGTCAAACTCCAGCCCCAGCACGGTATCAGAAAAGACATTCTGCGGTACGCCCAGTCTAGACATCACGATACCCCAAGCGGTTGTGACTACGACGAGCCAGCCACTGGCTCAGTCCCAGTGTCAGCAGCGCCACCAGCACGGCTAAAATCACCAGACGCAGCGCCATCAGCTCGCCCAATGGCGACTGGATGGCCGCATAGATCGCCAAGGGCAGGGTACGTGTCTCGCCCTCAATATTGCCAACAAAGGTGATCGTCGCCCCAAACTCACCAAGACTACGGCCAAACGCCAAGACAGCCCCCATGAGGATGGCTGGAAAACACAGCGGCAAGGTAATGGTCAAAAAGGCCCGCAGTGGGCTAGCTCCCAAGGTCTGTGCGGCTTGCTCCAATCTGATGTCAACGTTTTGCAGTGCCAGACGGATCGGCTGGACAAACAGCGGCAGACTCATGAGCCATGACGCCAGCACCGCCCCGGTCCAATGAAAGGCCAACTGGATGCCGAGCGGCTGCAGCCATTGCCCGATCCAGCCATGACGACCAAACAGCACCAGCAGCAGATAGCCCAGCACCACCGGTGGCAAGATCATCGGCAGATAGACGAATGCCTCCAATATCGCACGCCCCCAAAAGCGCTTGCGCGCCAACAGCCACGCCATCCCCAGCGCAGGCAGCGCACCCAGCAGGGTGCACCAGAAAGCGACCTTGACCGACAGAACCAAAGCGTTTAGCTCCTCGGGGTTCAATGGACTAAACAGTGCAGCGAAATCAGACATGGAGACTCAATTATTTACGTTTAACCGCAGCTTTCACCGTACCAAAGCCATACTTGGCAAAGATCGCTTGTGCGGCAGGTTGCTGCAGATATTGCCAAAATGCTTTGGCCGCGGGTGTCGCTTGGGTTTGATCCGCAGCGGTTTTTACCAGCGCCAAGGGATAGACGATCGGCGCATGGCTATCGGCAGGGAATGTGCCGACGATTTTAACTTTATCACTGATCTTAGCATCAGTGGAATACACCACACCCGCCGCACACTCGCCACGCGCGACAAAAGCAAGGGCGCTGCGCACATCTTCGGTCGGTACCACACGCGGTAGCAGCTCATCCCACCAGCCTTCAGTCGTCAGAGCCTGCTTGCCATATTTACCTGCCGGCACGCTGTCTGGATTGGCAAGGCAGATGCGGCCACCAAAGGCGCGCGGCAGATGAAAATCTTTTTGCATGATCACTGGAAAGGTCTGATCGGCAGGAGTGATCAGCACCAACGTATTGGCCAGCAGATCAACGCGGCTATTGGGGAGGATCAGATTATCCTTGGCCAATGCATCCATCCATGGCTGATCGGCGGAAACAAAGATTTGCGCCGGAGCACCGGCTTGGATCTGTTTGGCCAACAGCGACGATGCCGCAAAAGACGTCTTGATCTCATCCTGAGGATGACTGCTTTGATAGAGCTTGGCGATATCAGTCAGGGCATTGTTCATACTGGCCGCTGCAAACACCGTCACCGTCTCGGCATAACTGTAGCTTGAAATAAGGCCGGTCAACGCCATGCTGACCCAACCCAATTGGCGCAGCTTTAATGTCGTAAATGTCATAAACGATGTACCCCGATAGAGCCGAAAAGAATAAACCCATACAAAATAGCGGTACAGCCGCACCGCGCTATAGAGCCTTATATCATGACATATATAACGCAACTTTCAACGCCATTTGCTGCTGAAAAAGTACGGCAAACCACAGCGATAGCACGAATTTACCGACATGGTGGGTGGCATGCGTGATGCCTAATGCTTAATCAAGGCGTTTTAATCCACCTAAACACTAGAGCCAGAGGGCAAACCCGCGTAGAATAGTCACCTTCTTTATCTAAGGCTTTAGCAGTCCTCACGATTGTTAATGGAGCTCGTCCTAGTATGTTTATTGTGGCTGGTGCGCCTGCACTCTCTACCTTCAAGCAACGTCAGTTGCTCTCTCGTTTATCAGCAATCGCGCCCGTCAGTGGAGTAGAAAGCCAATATCTCTACTTCTTTGACCAGCCCTTAGATAAGCAACAGGAGAAAGCCGCGCTCGGCTTGCTCAACGACGATCACAGCTATGCACTGCCTGCCAAAGCCTCCGGCAGCATCCAGATTCTGGTTACACCGCGTCTGGGCACCATTTCGCCATGGTCCTCCAAAGCAATCGACATCTTTAACAATTGTGATATCAAAGTTAATCGCCTTGAGCGCGGCATCGTCTATACCCTGACCGGTATCAGCAGCATCAGCAAAGAGCTCAAAGCGCTGCTGCATGACCGCATGACCGAGAGCGTATTTGACGACATCGAACACGCCGCACAATTGTTTCATGTAACAGAACCTAAAGTCTTTAATAGCATCAATATTTTGGAACATGGCCGCGATGCCCTGATCAAAGCCAACAGCGAGTTTGGTTTTGCGCTGTCCATCGACGAAATCGACTACCTAACCGATGCCTTTACCCGTTTAAACCGCAATCCGAACGACATCGAACTCATGATGTTTGCTCAAGCAAACTCTGAGCATTGCCGTCATAAGATTTTTAACGCCGAATGGACGGTCAATGGGATCAAACAGCCCCTGTCGCTGTTTCAAATGATCAAAAACACCTACAAGACCTCCCCTGAAAACGTGCTGTCTGCCTATAAAGACAATGCCTCGGTGATCGTCGGCTCTTCGGCGGCACGTTTCTACCCACAGGGCAAACAGCATAAATACGGCTACGCCAATCAAGCCACCCATATTCTGATGAAGGTCGAAACCCATAATCACCCCACTGCCATTGCCCCCTTTGCCGGTGCAGCGACGGGTTCGGGCGGGGAGATCCGTGACGAAGGGGCGACTGGCCGTGGCGGCAAGCCAAAAGCTGGTCTGGCAGGCTTTACCGTCTCCAACCTGAATATCCCCGGTGCACAAGAGCCTTGGGAAGATAAAGTCGGTTTTGAGTATGGTCGTCCGACCCGCATGGCATCCCCACTGCAAATCATGACCGATG
>JASLJP010000115.1 GCA_030152425.1 Aquirhabdus sp. | reverse complement strand
CCGCCCTGTACAGGCGGTTTTTTTATGCGTTTGAATCATTTATAGGGCAGAGACTGCGTCGCTACAGACCAAGGCATACAGATGGTCCGAGGTCTCAAAGTTGCCATGCTTAAACAGCGCGCGGACTTGAGTGCCAACTTGCTGGAAGATCAAGCATTCGATCGACAGTGCGCCGTTGGTCACCGTACCGTCTGCATTGAGTTTAGGCAGATGCAGCGACAGATCACGTGGCTCGGCGATCATCTTGGCGGCATTTTCCTCACTGCCCGCTTCGATCAGTAGACCAAAATAGGTCAGATCAACAACTTCTACAGTCATTTTAAACGCTGACTTGGTGCGGTGGGTGACTTCGCATACCGGGTTGTTCAGTTTGACGCGCACTTCGCCACGGCGATCCATGACTTTGAGCTCTTCACGCGTCATAGGCTGAATGCCGTCCAGCTCGGCAATCGACTCGCCGCGCAGGAAGGTGGTGAACAATTGCAAGGTCTCGCGACGTTTTTGCAATTGCGGCACATGGTCAGCATTTTTGATCAGCGCAAACTGGACTTGTGGGCAGCCCAGTGCAAATTGCGCATTTTCATGTGGCAGGGTAAAACCGTCGTATTGCCCCGTGGCGACCAAGGTCGGGCACACAGGATTGGGGACGTATTTGATACGCAGTAGGCGCGTGGCATTGATTTCGTAGCGCATGCGCTCGTTTTCACCGAAGTTCGCCATCTGCTGAAAGAACAGCTTGCGCGCGGTCGGCGACATGCGGGTTTCTTTCATGCGAGCATGATTGACGAGATAGAGCACCATCGCTTGGCCAAACTCAACCATCCGGTTTTCGGCCAGCAGATCGAGGGCTTCTTGGATCAGCATGCGCCAGCTCTTGCGGGTTTGCTGCATCACACCCATCAGCACGAGGCGAGACATTCTTTCTGGATAGGCGGCGGCGAAGTTAGCGGCGATCACCGAACCCAGCGACATGCCCATCATGGACAGTTGATTGAGCTGGATTGATGCAACCCAGTTGCCCAGAATTTCGGCCAGATCACCGATATCGAGGTCGATCGACAGCTCACCAGTGACTAAATTTTGCACTTGATCATTGCTGCCGAGTGAAGGCAAGTCGACCAAAATGACCGAGCCGGACTCTAACAGGGGCTCTACGCAATATTTGTACGAATTAAAATTTTGGAATGCGCCGCCCAGAATAACGACGGGCGGTAAATGGCGTGTCGCTTCGTTGGCAAATGCAAGGAACTCAACTTTCCAGCCATTGACGTAATGGACGTGGGGTCTCTCTTTAAGGGAGCCGCGGTTGTATTCGGTATAGAATGGATAGTTTTCATTACGTTCTAAAACTTTATCCATAAAGCTTTGAGTTCCCACAACTATTTGCTCTGATTTTTCCGATAAACGAACACCAGTAATAGCATTCATCATGCCGCCCTCCCTATTTTCCCCAAACTAGGGCAATCCGATTGCCCTAACCCCACTTGCTAGATTCTTGCTAGTCTTGGTCACGATAACATATTTAAAACAACTTGAATATGACGAGATAGACCTCTCATCGCCTCTATGCGCAGCTCAATCTGAAGATTGCAGCTGAATTCCTAAAACGATCATAGATGTAGGCCATTTGCCGGTCGTGCACGCCGTTTGTAAATACTAAAAGCCTAGTCTCATAAAAATTGTTATAATAGACGGCTTATTGACTTCTTTAACACTGATAGGTGTGGGCAAATGAATCAGGCCATCAACGTGGATACGGCGAGCCAAAGTTTGAGCATAGAACAGATGATGCTACTGCTGGGTAAACAAGCCCGCGCAGCATCACGCGTTCTGGCTGGCGCCACCACACAAAGCAAAAATGCCGCGCTGCAAGCCATCGCAGCCGAGCTGCAAACCAGCCAAGCCGCCATCCTCGCGGCAAACAGCATCGACATGCAAAATGGCCGGGCAAACAATCTCGACGCCGCGCTCCTCGATCGCTTAGAACTGACCCCGGCACGCTTTAAGGGCATGCTCGATGGTTTGCATGACGTCATTGCCCTCGCCGATCCGATTGGCGCGATCACCGATCTGACCTATCGCCCATCAGGCATTCAACTGGGCAAGATGCGCGTACCGCTCGGTGTCGTGGGCATGATCTATGAGTCTCGTCCCAATGTGACGCTCGAAGCCGCTTCGCTGGCGCTGAAATCCGGCAATGCCATCATCCTGCGCGGTGGCTCGGAAGCATTTCACTCCAACCAAGCCATCGCCAAAAGCATCCAGACCGGCCTGACTGTCGCAGGCCTACCAGAAGCCAGCGTTCAAGTGATCAACACCGCAGACCGCGCTGCAGTCGGCCTGCTCATCACCATGAGCGAGTTTGTCGATGTGATCATCCCACGGGGTGGCAAAGGCCTGATCGAACGCATCAGCCGCGAAGCCCGCGTACCAGTGATCAAACATCTGGATGGTAACTGCCATGTCTTTGTCGACCGTCAAGCCGACCTCGTCAAAGCGCTGCCGGTCTGCCTCAACTCCAAGACGCATCGCTATGGTGTCTGTAATGCGATGGAGACCTTGCTGGTCGATGCGCCCGTGGCTGCCGAATTTCTACCACAGATCGCTGCCCTCTATCGTGAAAAGGGTGTCGAACTGCGGGGTGATGCTACGACATGCACTATCCTGTCGGATGCCATCCCTGCCACGGAGCAAGATTGGTATGAAGAGTACCTCGCCCCGATCCTGGCCATCAAAGTCGTGGCGGATATGGATGAAGCGATTGCCCATATTAATCACTACGGTTCGCACCATACCGATGTGATCCTGACCGAAAACTATGCCAAAGCACGCCGCTTCTTAAACGAAGTCGACTCTAGCTCGGTGATGGTCAATGCCTCGACACGTTTTGCCGATGGCTTTGAATATGGCCTCGGCGCTGAGATCGGCATTTCGACCGACAAGATCCACGCCCGTGGACCAGTCGGTCTGGAAGGTCTGACCTCGCAGAAATGGATCGTGCTGGGCGATGGGCAGATTCGGGTCTAAACACGACATGACGTCGATGTGATGCATAAAAAAACTCAGCCACGATGGCTGAGTTTTTTTTTTGGTGCAGAGCATGGGATTAGCTGCAGTCGGTGGTTTGGATTGCGATGTCCTGCAGAATCAAGCCCGTTG
>JASLJP010000099.1 GCA_030152425.1 Aquirhabdus sp. | reverse complement strand
TGAAGACGCATTGGATCTTGGGGTCACGTGGGTTGCGGAGCTGGATGTCGCAGCACTGACCCAGCCGCTGCAATCTAAATTTACAGAATTGTCACGTTTTCCTTCAGTTAGGCGTGATATTGCTGTTTTAATTAGTGATAGTATCGAAGTCAGTCGGATTCAAGCGACGATTGCCGCTGTGGCGGGGGCGTTTATGACCCGTGTTTGGTTGTTTGATGAATACACAGGGCAAGGTGTAGACGTGGGGATGCGTTCGCTTGCATTTGCAATGTTATGGCAACACCCAGAACGCACTTTAGAAGATACGGAAATTAAAGATGGTATGCAGCGCGTGATCGATGCGCTGTCCCAGACCTATGGCGCAACCTTGAGGGCATCATGACAGCACTAACAAAAGCCGAAATGGCGGATAATTTAAGCGAAAAAACGGGCATCAATCGACGTGAGGCTAAACAGCTGGTCGAATTATTTTTTGCCGAGATCTCTAACTCCCTGATCGCTGGCGAAGTCGTCAAGCTGTCAGGCTTTGGCAACTTTGAACTGCGCAACAAACGTCAACGTCCGGGTCGTAACCCTAAAACCGGTGAAGAGATTCCAATCTCTGCGCGCCGTGTGGTGACCTTCCGTGCCGGTCAAAAATTCCGCCGCCGTGTGGGTGAAGGGGTAGACGCCTAAGCCACCCAGAGAACATCCAGCCCCGCGCTGGATCGTTTATCCAAAAAAAGCCTCCTCACGATCAAGGTGGGGAGGCTTTTTTATACGCTGCGATTTCTGGTCTAAATTTACAGCCCCAATTGCTTGGCAATCACTTCATTCATGATCTCATACGTGCCGCCGCCAATGGACAGGATACGGTTATCCCGATACAGACGCTCGACCAGTGACTCGCGCATAAAGCCCATGCCGCCAAAGATCTGGGTCGCCTCGTAGGTGACAAAGTCACTGGTGCGGGTGGCGAAGTTTTTGGCCATCGACACTTCTTTCACCGACGGGATGCCTGCTTGGATGCGCGCCGCGACGCGGTAGGTGTATTCGCGGCTGGCGTCGATCTGGGTGGCCATGTCGGCGAGCTTATGGCGGGTGATCTGCATTTTAGACAGGGGTTTGCCAAAAGCGATGCGCTCCGGCACATAGCGCAGGCATTCTTCCAGCGCCAGTTGCGCGGTGATGTTGGCCATCACCGCCAGTTTGATGCGCTCCATCTGAAAGTTTGCGGTGATGGCAAAGAAGCCCATGTTTTCTGCACCGATCAGATTGGCCTTCGGCACGCGTACATCATCAAAAAATAGCTCGGCAGTGTCTGATGCCCACCAGCCCATCTTTTGCAGCGGCTGGCCAGTGGTGAAGCCTGGCATGCCTTTTTCCATCAGCAGCAGGCTGATGCCGCCATAGCCCTCACCTCCAGTGCGGACTGCCACGGTGTAGTAGTCGGCGCGGATGCCGGAGGTGATAAACATCTTGCTGCCCGACACACGGTAGTAGTCGCCATCGCTGACCGCGCGGGTCTTGATGTTTGCCACATCCGAGCCACCGCTGGGTTCGGTGATGGCCAGTGCGGCGATCTTGTCCCCACGCAGCACCTCGGATACGACGCGTTGTTTCATCTCCTCTGAGCCGTACTTGGCGATCGGCGGCAGGGCAATATCATGTGAGCCTAGGCTGGCGGCAAGGCCACCGGAGCCTGCGCGCATGATTTCCTCACTGGCCGCGATCTGCATGAAGACATCGCCTTCACCGATGCCGCCTACGTCCTCGGGATAGCCGATACTGAGGATGCCTGCATCTCCAGCCAGACGGTACAGCTCGCGTGGAAAAGTACCGGTTTCTTCCCAGTCGCGCAGACCGCCAGCGACATGCTCGGCAACGAACTTGCGGATGGTATCGCGCACTTGTTCGTGCGTCTCGTTGAAGTAGCTGAGGCTGTCGCTCATGGCATCAATCCTTGGGTTTCACAGGGGGGTACTATCCCTAATGCGTTTGATTGTGCGCAGCAGACCGCTGCAAAGCAAGCGCTTGCTGCCAATTGCAGGTGACTAGACAGTCGGAGGAGGAATTGGCCTAGCGGGTCAAGCCGTGGCTAGGACGTGGCGATGCAGCCGCGCTTAGCGCGTCTAGCTGGTCTGTATGTGCACATGGCTGATCCAGTGCTTGGCACGCCGCGCCGTGCGCGCTGCCGAGGTTTCCTCGGCAAAGACCATCGGCACCGGAGGCTGGGTCAGTTGCGACTGATCGTCGAGTGTCGCGGCATTGATGATGGCATACAGCCGGTCGTCTATCGCGCAGCAGACATAGACCAATGTCTCGCAGTGGGCGCATTCGATAAAATCACAGGTTTTAAACCCGTGCTGCACCTTGTGCGTGCTGTCCGGCTGCTGGCGTATCGACAGTGTGGCGTCCGGTTCGGAGAGGTAGGCAGCGTCTTTGGACAGGCAGTAGCTACACTGACAGGCTCTGGCGACTTTCTGGGAGAGCGCCTGTGCGGTGTGCCATTCATAGCGGATCGCGCCGCAGCGACATTGGCCTGTATACAGCATCTGAGGTGTTCCTTGGAGGAGCGATGCCGGGGGCGGATGCCGACGGCATGAGGTGCGGTCGCTTAGGCGCCCAGTGATCCTTGGTGGATCGAGGCGTGGCTGTCTTTGTGTTCGGCGAGTTGTTTGAGGTTGTGCAGCCCTTGCTCAAACTCACGACCCATTGCCCGTTCTTTGTTGATGAACATGCAGATGAGTTTATGCGGGTAGTGGCAGGGACCAAACATGGCCCAGGTCAGCAGGGTGTCATTACCCATCAGATCAAAGGTGAATTCGGCGTAGTTCAATGCTTCGCGCGGTTTGCTAAAGTCGATCTGGATGATGATCTTGCGATAGGGCAGGGAGGCGAGGATTTCCATCCGGCCTGTACCGATCCGACCCGAGCTTTCCCATGCATAGACCGCACGTTTGCCGTGACTGGCGCCACTGAAGCTGCGCTTGATCTCTGGGTCGGATTTCTCCGCTGGAGACCACGACTCCCAGCGATGAAAATCGTTGATCAGGGGGAAGAGTTTTTCTGGACCGGCATGGATCAGCAGACTGCGTTCGATCCGAAAGGTATTGGGCTTGCGCGCAGCGTAGGTCAGTACCAAAGCCAGCAGCACGATCACGATCAGAAATGCGATCATTCTTTGGGTTCCTCCTCTGCTTTTTTCTTTGTTCAGTTAATAGCACGACAAAGGCACAATGTCAGCAGCTTTTTATTAACAAAAAGCACTGATATTGTGCATCTGCACAGCATGGGTGTGCGTATTTTCGGGCATTATGCTGTGCCAGACCAGTGGTCAAATGAAGTGCAGTGTGTGCGTAAAAAGCCATAGGGGCTGCATGCGCTGGACAGTTTCTTGAGGCATGTGTAAAACTATTCAATCGTCGCCATCCCAGCACGACGATACAGCACGACAAACAGGAGTATGACAGTGGCAGTTAGTGTACCGTTACGAGATGGTCAACAACTACAGGTACGTGTGATCGGTCGCGGGCAACCCGTGGTGCTGCTCCATGGCTTTGGATCAGAGTCGCTGCACTGGA
>JASLJP010000097.1 GCA_030152425.1 Aquirhabdus sp. | reverse complement strand
CTATAATGCAAATGTATATTCGCATTCAAGTCATCTTTTGACGCTTTGCTTGTTCAATCACCAGTTTGGTCGGTCATTTCGAACTAAAGCCTAACCCATTACCCCACACAGATCGAGCAAGCGATTGGCATAACCCCATTCATTGTCATACCACGCCAGTACTTTGGCTTGGCGTCCGACCACCATGGTCTGCAGGCTGTCGACCACCAGTGAAAATGTCTGATGGTTAAAGTCACTCGACACCAAAGGCTGGTCGGTGACATCCATGATGCCGCGATAGTGGCCCCGTGCGGCATCGATCAGCGTTTGATTGACCTGAGCGATGGATGCAGGGCGCTGCATGACAAAGGACAGATCAATGGCAGCGACATTCAGCGTCGGTACACGGATCGAATACCCCTCTATACGCTGTTCCATATGCGGAAGTACGCGCTTAAGTGCACCAAGGGCGCTCGATGTGGTCGGAATGATGTTTTGTGCCGAGGCGCGTGCACGGCGTGGATCGCGGTGGGCATGGTCGAGTACCGATTGATCGGCCGTCATGGCGTGGATCTCGGTCATGAGCGCCGACTCAATGCCAAAGGCATCATCCAAAATCTTGACCAAAGGCACCAATGCCTGTGTGGTACATGACACGCTGGAAATCACTTTGTCGCTGGGTTTTAGGGTGGTTTCATTGACGCCAAAAACAATGGCGGCATCAACGGTATCAAACGGTGCGGCACTGATGATCACACGTTTGGCACCTGCTGACAGATGTCGTGAGGCATCAATGCGCGAACGAAAATGTCCGCTACACTCCAGCACCAGATCGATCTCTAGGGCTGCCCATGGGAGTAAACCGGGGTCAGCCTGTTGCAGCATCTGGATCTTGCGGCTCTGTGTGCCATTGCTGACGATCAACGCCGCACCGTCTTGTGTCACGGTTCCTGCAAAGCGGCCATGCGCACTGTCAAAACGCAGCAGGTGCGCCAAAATCTCCGGCGCAGCGATATCGTTAATCGCCACCAACTCGATATTTGGCAGGCAGTCATTTTCAAACCACGCGCGCAGCACATTGCGCCCGATCCGACCAAAACCATTGATCGCGACACGCAGAGGCGTGTTTCCAGTCGTAGAAGTCGCCGCAGGGTTCAATAGAGATTCCTTCAGGAAAGAAAGACGGCCTACGCATCGGCAGCCATAAAAAATGAGGAGGCAGACACGACGCCTACTCTCCTCATTCTATAACAGTTATGCTGCAGTTTGCTGCAGCAAAACGAACGCGGGATCAACCCACCAGTTCATTCACCGCATCGACCACGGCCTGAGTAGTGATGCCGAAGTATTCGTACAGTTGGCCTGCAGGTGCAGACTCACCAAAGCTACGCATCCCGATCACACGACCATCCAGACCGACGAATTTCCACCAGTAGTCGACATGGGCGGCTTCAACCGCTACACGTGCACGAATGGCGCTGGGCAGCACAGACTCGCGGTATTCCGCAGTTTGTTCCAGAAATACTTCGCAGGACGGGATCGAGACGACGCGTACACCGTCAAGTTGCTTGTAGGCGTCCATCGCCAGTGACACTTCAGAGCCGGTCGCGATGATGATGGCTTTCAATGTGCCCTTCTCTGCTGCCAGTACATAGCCACCTTTGGCGATGTCGGCCAACTGTGCTGGGGTGCGGGTTTGGAATGGCAGGTTTTGACGCGAAAAGATCAGCGCGGTTGGACCATCTTTACGTTGCAGTGCCAGTTTCCACGATACGGCTGACTCCACCGAGTCTGCCGGACGCCACAGATGCAGGTTGGGTGTGCCGCGCAGTGAGGCGATTTGTTCAATCGGTTGATGGGTCGGGCCATCTTCACCGAGACCGATCGAATCATGGGTATACACGTGGATCACGCGTTGTTTCATGATCGCAGACATCCGCACCGCATTGCGCGCATATTCCATAAAGATCAGGAAGGTTGCGACGTATGGGATAAAGCCGCCATGCAGTGCCACGCCATTGGCCATGGCGGTCATGCCAAACTCTCGTACACCGTAGTGTACATAGTTGCCAGCGGGGTTGTCCTGAATCCCCTCACAGCCTTTCCAGATGGTGAAGTTCGAGCCGGCCAGATCTGCTGAGCCGCCTAGAAGTTCCGGCAGAATTGGGCCCAGCGCGCTCAAGGTATTCAAGCTGGCTTTACGGCTGGCGATGGTCTCGCCTTTTTCATTGCACTCGGTGATAAAGGCATTTGCTTTGGCTTCAAAGTCGGCAGGCAGGTCACCATTCAGACGGCGCTTAAGTTCAGCCGCCAGCTCTGGGTAGCGCTCTTGGTAGATGTCAAAAACCGAATCCCAGTGCTGCTCCAGCGCTGCGCCTTTGGCTTTGCCGTCCCATGCTTCATAGATGTCATCGCCGATGACGAATGGTTCATCGCTCCAACCCAGCACTTCGCGGGTCAGAGCGATTTCGGCGAGACCGAGTGCTGCGCCATGGCATTCTTCTTTGCCTTGCTTGTTCGGCGAGCCGAGTCCAATGATCGTTTTGCAAATGATCAAGGAAGGCTTGCTGCTTTCTGCGTGTGCTGCCAGGGTGGCTTCACGAATCGCCTTGGCATCATGGCCATCGACTTTGACCACATGCCAGCCATAGGCTTCAAAGCGTTTTTGGGTGTCGTCGCTAAACCAGCCTTCGACTTCGCCGTCAATCGAGATGCCGTTGTCATCGTAGTAGGCGATCAGCTTGCCTAGACCCAGTGTACCGGCCAGCGAGCAGACTTCATGCGAGATGCCTTCCATCAGGCAGCCATCACCCATAAAGCAATAGGTGAAGTGGTCAATGACGTTTAAACCTTCGCGGTTAAATTGGGCAGCAAGCGTTTTTTCCGCCACCGCAAAACCTACCGCATTGGCAATCCCCTGACCCAATGGGCCGGTCGTGGTTTCTACGCCTACGGTATAGCCGTATTCTGGATGACCGGGTGTGCGGCTGTGTAACTGACGAAATTGTTTGAGGTCTTCGATGGTCACATCGTAGCCGGTCAGGTGCAGTAGGGCGTATTGCAGCATCGAGCCATGGCCGTTGGACAGCACGAAACGGTCACGGTTGACCCAGTTTGGATTGGTTGGGTTATGACGCAGAATCTGACGCCACAGGACTTCAGCAATATCGGCCATGCCCATCGGCGCGCCGGGATGGCCAGAGTTGGCCTTCTGGACCGCATCCATAGCCAGCACACGAATTGCATTGGCAAGACGGCGTTGATCCAAGGGTGGGTTAAAAATCGGCAGGCTGTGGGAATGGGATTGCTGACTCATAACAAATACCTAAGCGGCGAAAAAACGATGCGCTATTGTCGTTGAATTGGCATAGTGGGTAAAGCATTCGTTCGCAAAGAAATACATTTCCGTCTTTTTTCAGGCTGCATTGGTCGGATCATGGCCGTATTTTCCATCGGCGGTGCTGGTTCATCTCGTTGATTCCAGTTATCATGTCGGGCTTATTACATCTGTATAGATATCGGTTTTTTCATGCGCGAATATTCTGTTTTTACTTCTGAATCGGTCAGTGAAGGCCACCCCGATAAAATGGCTGATCAAATCAGCGATGCTATTCTTGATGCGATTCTCGCCCAAGACAAAGATGCCCGTGTCGCTTGCGAAACGCTGGTGAAGACCGGTGTCGTTGTGTTGGCTGGCGAAGTCACCACGACAGCCAATGTCGATTTTGAAAAAATTGCCCGTGATACGGTCAACAGCATTGGCTATAACCACTCAGACCTCGGCTTTGATGGTTCGACCTGTGCCGTGTTGAATATCCTTGGCAAACAATCCCCAGATATCGCTCAAGGCGTCGATCGCTCGCGCCCTGAAGATCAGGGTGCCGGTGACCAAGGCCTGATGTTTGGCTATGCGTCAAATGAAACCGCAGAGCTGATGCCCGCCCCGATTATCTACGCCCATCGCATGGTCGAAAAACAAGCCGAACTGCGTAAAAATGGCACGCTGTCATGGTTGCGTCCGGACGCCAAAAGCCAAGTCACCTTCCATTACGAAAACGGTGTGCCGAAATACGTCGATGCCATCGTGCTGTCGACCCAACATGATCCGTCGATCTCCCAGCCTGCGCTCAAAGAAGCCATCATGGAAGAAATCGTTAAGTCGATCTTCCCGGCCAGCATGCTGCATGAAAAAACCCAATACCACATCAACCCGACCGGCATCTTCGTGATCGGTGGTCCAGTCGGTGACTGCGGCCTGACCGGTCGTAAGATCATCGTTGATACCTACGGCGGCATGTCACGCCATGGCGGCGGTGCTTTCTCCGGTAAAGATCCGTCGAAAGTTGACCGCTCGGCTGCTTATGCCGGCCGCTATGTGGCGAAGAACATCGTCGCCGCAGGTTTGGCGGACAAATGCGAAATTCAGGTCAGCTACGCGATCGGTGTTGCCGAGCCGACCTCGATCTCGCTGAATACCTTTGGTACCGGCAAGGTCAGCGACGAAACCATCATCGCCCTCGTGCGCGAGCATTTCGATCTGCGTCCATATGGCATCAGCCGTATGCTCGACCTGTTGCATCCAATCTATCAGGAAACCGCCAGCTACGGCCACTTTGGTCGCAAAGCTGAAGGCCTGCACTTCAGTTGGGAACGTACCGACAAAGCCGAAGCGCTGAAAGCTTCACTGTAAGCAGCAACACGGCAATAAAAAATCCCCAGAACATTCAGGCGATTTTTTTGACCTGATCATAAGCTGGGTTAGGTTATTTGGCAGGGCCAACCACTTCGGTCAGATGCTTGCGCACGGTATCAAGCGGGAATTTTTTGGCAGCCAGTCGTTTAGGCAAAATCTGGGTGCCGGTTTGGCCTCGTTGGTTGCAGGTGAGGAAAATGTATTTGTCGGTTTCCTGCCATTCGCTGACGTCTTTCCACTCGATCATACCGCGGCCTTCTTGCATGCCTACTTTTTGTAGCATGATCAGCCCTTGGGGCTGCACACCCATCTTGATGCCCTTGATGTCTTGTACCGGCATTTTGGCCATCTCACGCTTGGCGTACCAGCGCAGACCATAGATCCGTACCGCAAGAAACAAGACAACACCGACCAAAAGCAGCCAGAAGATCGCAGTGGAGTAGCCACGCAGAAAAATTAACCCGGCAATGGCTGCGACAGTGATCGCTGCCAAAATCGCCCACAGCTTGGGTTTGATTTGATTGCTTTTGCGCCACAGATCAAACTGCGCCTCTTTTTGCTCTGCAGCAGAGAGTTCATAGGGGATCGGTTGAAGCGTGTAGCCGTAGGTCGCTGACATAACAAAAAAATACCTAAAAGTTGATTCTTAAATTCGGTTTAACAAATGAGTACGCATCCAAAGAATGCATAGACTAGCCGACTCGCGCCTGCTTGCAAAGCCTTCCACCCATCACCTGTGGTGATATGTAGAGGCGACTGTGCAAATACTCAAGCCCGATCGGCAGGTCTGTTTAATGTGCCACACCCCAATTCACGCCCCGCCCCACGTCAACATCCAGGGGTACGGCGATCTCGGCACGGCCTTTGAGTACGGCTGGCATGATGGCTTTGAGCAGCGCGGTCACGTCATCTGCGGCTGCTTCGTCCACTTCGAGCACCAGTTCATCGTGCACCTGCAGCAGCATTTTAGCATGTTGCGGCGGCAAAGCCTTCGCCACATCGATCATCGCCAGTTTGATAATATCTGCAGCCGAGCCTTGCAGTGGCGCATTGATCGCAGCACGCTCCGCAGCTTGGCGCACCATGGCATTACCGGCATGGATGTCGTTCATATACAGACGACGCCCCATGATGGTTTCTACATAGCCCTGCTCCGAGGCTTTGACCCGCGTGTCTTCCATATAGTCGTGCACGCTCGGGTAGCGGGTGAAATACATCTTGATGTATTCCTGTGCCTCAAAGCGTGACAGGTTGAGCTGCTTGGCCAAACCAAATGCCGACATGCCATACAGCAGGCCGAAGTTGATGGCCTTGGCCTGACGGCGTTGATCCGAGGTCACGTCTTCCAGCGCCACGCCCATCACTTCAGCTGCCGTGGCTTGGTGAATGTCACGGCCTTCGCGGAAGGCGCGTAATAGCGCCTCGTCTTGCGAGAAATGTGCCATCAGGCGTAGCTCGATCTGCGAGTAGTCGGCAGCGAGGATGATCCGACCGGGAGGTGCAATAAACGCCTGACGGATCTGACGACCCACTTCACCGCGAATCGGGATGTTTTGCAGGTTTGGATCGGTCGACGACAGTCGACCTGTGGCGGCGATGGCTTGATGGTAGCTGGTATGCACTCGCTGAGTGGCGGGGTCAGCTTGAGCGATCAGGCTATCAGTGTAGGTACTTTTGAGCTTGGACAATGAGCGGTATTCCAAGATCGTGGCGATCATCGGATGGTCAATCTTCTCCAGGATCGCTTCTCCCGTTGCATACTGGCCACTGGCAGTTTTTTTACCACCGGCGATGCCCAGTTTGTCAAACAGGATTTCGCCCAGTTGTTTCGGCGATGAGACATTAAACGGCTGACCGGCGATCTCGATGGCTTGGGCTTCCAGCGCCAGGATCTGACTGCCAAAACGCTGACCCAACTCGGCGAGGAACGGAATATCCAAACGGATGCCGTTGTTTTCCATGCCATACAGCACTTGTGCGGTCGGCATTTCGATATCGAGCAACAACCGCTCCAGACGGGGGATCTTCGCCAGCTCTGGTGCAAAGTGTTCGTACAGACGCCACGTGATATCTGCATCTTCAGCCGCATATTTGGCAGCGACATCCAGCTCGATCTGATTAAAGGTCAGTTGCTTGACCCCTTTACCTGCGATCTGCTCAAAGGTGGTCGTCGTATGGTTGAGGTAGTACTGTGCTAGATCATCCATATTGTGCCGCGTCGCGGTTGGATTCAGCACATAGGAGGCCAGCATCGTGTCAAACGCCCAGCCTTGCAGGTTGATGCCATGGTTATGCAGCACATGGGCATCGTATTTCATATGCTGGCCGATCTTGCCGATGGCTGGATTTTCCAAGACCGGTTTGAGCGTATCCAAAACAAACTTAGCGTCCAACTGCTCCGGCGCGCCCATATAGTCATGGCCGATTGGGATGTAGTAAGCCTCCCCAGCCTGCATGGCAAAAGACAGGCCGACGATGCGCGCCTGTCGATAGTCCAGGCTGGTGGTCTCGGTGTCCACCGCAAAGCGTGGCGCGGCTTTGAGGCGTTCGACCAACGCTAAAAACTCAGTCTGATCCACCACGGTATGATACTGCGCTTCACCGACGGGTGCTGCTTTCGGCTCAGCTTTGACGGCAGGTGCCAGTGCGGGTGCCGCAGGGGCTGCCGGTATGGCACTGCCTGTGCTCTCCGTTGTGGTCGATGCGTTATCGGGGTTGTTCGGGTGCTCAAGCGACTGCAGCAGCCCTCGAAACTCCAGCTCGGTATACAGTTTACGCAGCGCAGGCACATCGGGTGCACCAAGCTTGAGCTCATGCCAGTCCAGATTGAGCGGCAGATCACAGACGATACTGGCCAATTGATGATTGAGCGGGATCAGATGGGCATTGTTACGGATGTTCTCCCCCAGTTTGCCTTTGATCTTGTCCGCGTTTTCTAGAATGCCGCCAATGGTTTGGTATTCGTTCAGGAGCTTGGCGGCAGTGACTTTCCCTACCCCTGGCACACCTGAGATGCCGTCTGAAGCATCGCCCATCAGGGTCAGGTAGTCGATGATCTGATCGGGTCGCACGCCAAATTTGGCAATGACGCCATCATGATCCAATACCTGCTCGCGGAAGCTGTCTTCGAGTTTGATGTGGTCGTTGACCAACTGTGCCATGTCTTTGTCACCCGTCGAGATCAGCACGTGATGGCCTTCGGTCACCGCACGTTTGGCCAGTGTGCCGATCAGGTCGTCTGCTTCAGCACCGGGCAGTAGTAGGAGCGGAATGCCCAGCCCTTTGATAATCGCGTGTAGATATGGAATCTGGGAAGACAACTCATCCGGCATCGGGGGACGATGGGCTTTGTAGGCCGGCGATAGCTGGTGTCTAAAGGTCGGCTCGGGTGTATCAAAGATCACCGCCATGTGGGTCGGCTGCATGCGGCGCATGAGCTTTTGCAGGGCCGACATCGCGCCCTTGATTGCATTGGTGGTTTGCCCTTGCGAGGTGGTCAGCGGTGGCAGCGCGTGAAAGGCGCGGAACAGATAATATGAGCCATCGACCAAAATAAACGGGGGCATAGGTGCTCTCCAAATGCGATGCTTTTAAAATTGTGCGTTTGTGGCAATTCGATCCAACAATGCCAGCAATTTTAAAGTAGAAATCAAATGGCTGCTGTGGTTTATTAATGCTTTATTTGTCTTTCATCCTTGCACCCACCTATGCAAGGGCTACACTAGGCCAAGCGATACGCACAATAACAATCGGAGCAAATTATGGCGAGCAAACTTCTGGCATTTTCAGGCAGCACCCGTACAGGGTCTCTTAATAGCCTCGTACTAGAAACTGCCATCGCGGGTGCAGAGTCCGTGGCGGGTTGTACAGTGACCCTGATCAATCTGAAAGACTACGAGATGCCGCTCTACAACGGAGACGACGAGCAGGCTACAGGTATGCCCGAAGCTGCCCAGCGACTACTCCGCGTTTTTGAACAACACGATGGCCTGCTGCTGGCTTCACCCGAGTACAACGGTTTTTTTACGCCACTCATCAAAAACACCTTTGACTGGATGACGCGTACTGAACCGGATGGCAAGGTCGGTCTACGCGTGTTTAAACGCTATCCGGTTGCACTCGTCTCCTCCAGCCCCGGTCTAATGGGTGGTCTGCGTAGCCTGATGATGGTGCGCATGTATCTGGGCAATCTTGGCTGCTTGGTGCTACCCGAGCAAGTGGC
>JASLJP010000317.1 GCA_030152425.1 Aquirhabdus sp. | reverse complement strand
TGGCGATGCGCCGGGTTTAAAAAAGAACCCCGCCGCAGATCAAGCCATCCACGGCGGGCAGAGGGGGTTAGATCGCTTCTTTGTTGTCCGGGTTAAAGGTGCTGGGCAGACGATACTCTTGCAGCTTGGCTTCTTCCCGCGTGCGCTGCTGGATACAGTCCGCCAGCTTGGAGCGGTCATTGGGATGCAGGCTGATGAAATAGGCTCCTGTGCGAAATCCTTCCAGATCTTCATCTTCGGCATAGACCGTGCGTGCAGTCGCAGCGAGATGGAAAGAGTTGCTCGGATGGCTTAAGGTCAGATGGATATGTGAGCCGGGCGCGATACGCTCACGCGCATAAAAAGACAGGCCACTCTCCGAGATATTGACACGCATCGGGCTCGGGAGCAGCGAGTCGACCATGCTGTCGTAGAGTGATCCGGTGAGGAGGTCGATTTTTTTGTTCATCAGATCGAGCACGCGGGCGATGTCAGGGCTGGCCGCAGCGACTTTGCCCATCGACAGCTGCTGTACCGATTGCAATTCGTCCAGCTCTGCCAGCATCAGAAAATAACGTGGCATGGTAAACGCGCTGTCGTACGGATCTTTCATGGCGTGCGCCCGCGTGATCAACTGATAGTTGATCCGTAGGGTGTCGTTGATGCGAGAGGCGAGGCGACGCTCACTGTGTTCAAGCAGTGGCGCGGTGGTGTCGTCTGCGGGTGTAGCATCCATAGCATATCCTTTGTTTTACCGACGCGTTCAGCGTCGCATTCCATGGCAGTGTATTGCCGTATTCATTCTTGTGTAGCCATCATTGTTTTAACGCACATCGACCTACAGGCGATCGTTCCGTTTTGCCCGCCTGCAGTCTCATCATCCGTATTCACAGTGCACGGATGTCGTAGCACCCCTTTGAACGGCGATGCACAAAAAATGAGTGCTGTGTCACTATTATCGAATTTTTATCGGTAAAGAGCAAATATATCAGTACGCTTCTGCCACCAATTTATGTCATTTACACATCGGATTGCAATCTCTGCGCGTCAACGAGTTGTAACGCCCGCCGTGAGTGCTGATTGGGTCACAAAACTTGCACCGCACCCGTCCTCGTTTGGCGATTTTTTGCCCGCTTCATGTATTGCGTGGTAATGAACTCATACATAGCGAGGGGAATCAATCAAGTATGCTAGCATTGCCTATCTGATCCGTGCGCCTGCACTGTCTCGTGCCTATTTTAGCGTTTAATTTTTCGCTTGCTGGAACCATCTATGTTCAAACCCGTCTCGTTATTTGTTGGTCTACGCTATACCCGAGCAAGGCGGAGTAACCATTTTATATCTTTTATTGCCCTCGTCTCGATCATTGGTCTGATGCTTGGCGTCGCGGTACTCATTACTGTCTTGTCGGTCATGAACGGCTTTGATCGCGAGCTCAAAAACCGCATCCTCGGCATGGTGCCGCAGGCCACAGTCTCTGCAACACAAATGATCGAAGACTGGCCAGCACTGATCCAAAAAGCCCAGCAGCAGCCCCATGTCATTGGTGCAGCACCCTTTACCCAAGTGCAGGGCATGCTGACTGCCCAAGGCCAAGTGGCGGGCATCATGATCAGCGGTATCGACCCCCAGCTTGAGCGCAAAGTCTCAATCATCCAGAACCATATGAGCGAAGGCTCGCTGGATGGGCTGGTCGATGGCAGCTTTGGTATCGTGATCGGCAAGACCATGGCCGACAATCTCGGCATCATGCTGGGTGACAAGATCACCCTCGTCTTGCCCGAAGCGACTGCTTCGCCTGCCGGTGTGGTGCCTCGCTTTAAACGCTTTACCGTGGTTGGTATTTTTAGCATCGGCGCCGAGGTGGACTCTAGCCTCGGCTATATTGCCTTAAACGACGCCGCCAAGCTGTTGCGTCTGCCTGATGGGGCGCAGGGTGTGCGCTTAAAACTCGATGACCTGTTTGCCGCGCGCCAAGTTGCCAGCGACTTCGCCCGCGAGTTGCCGAATAATTTCTATGCCTCCGATTGGACACAAACGCAAGGCAATCTGTTTAACGCCATCCAGATGGAAAAAGCCATGGTCAGCCTGCTGCTATTCCTGATCGTGCTGGTGGCGGCGTTTAATATCGTCTCCAGTCTGGTCATGGTCGTGACGGATAAAAAAGCCGATATCGCCATCCTGCGTACCCTCGGTGCATCGCCGAAGACCATCACCCGCATTTTTATGGTACAGGGGGTGATCATTGGTGCGGTGGGTACCTTGAGCGGCGCTATCCTCGGTATCGTGGTGGCGCTGGGCATCAGTCAGTTCTTGGGCTGGATCAATACCGCCTTCGGCCTGCATCTGTTCGATGCTTATTTTGTCAATTATCTGCCGTCGCAGTTGCGCTGGCAGGACGTCTTGCTGGTGGTCAGTGTGTCGCTGCTTTTAAGTTTCCTGGCGACCATCTACCCTGCGCGCCGTGCGGCGCAAATCCAACCGGCCGAGGCGCTACGTTATGAGTAATGTCATTGTGAATGAAAACGGCACCAAACCCGGCATCCCGGTACTCGCCGCCAGCAATCTGTCCAAGACCTTTAGCGAGGGCAAAAATAACGTCACCATCCTGCACGGTTTGAATCTGACTGTGGAGGCGGGTGAGTTTGTATCTATCGTCGGCTCCAGTGGGTCGGGAAAAAGTACGTTACTGCATCTGCTGGGCGGCCTAGACCTGCCAACGACAGGCGAAGTGCGTGTGCATGGTGAATTGCTCAGTGCGATGAATGAAACGCAACGGGGTGATGTTCGAAATAAATCGCTTGGTTTCGTCTACCAATTTCATCATCTGCTACCCGAGTTTGACGCAGTCGAAAACGTAGCCATGCCACTCTTGCTCCGTCGCCACGTGAAAGTCGAGCAGGCACGCGAGCAAGCAGTAGACCTGCTGAAGCGCGTTGGGCTGGGGCATCGCCTCGATCACACACCCGGTGAGCTATCCGGTGGAGAGCGTCAGCGTGTCGCCCTCGCGCGCGCGCTGGTTACCCGCCCTTCGGTGGTGCTGGCCGACGAGCCGACTGGCAACCTCGACCGCCGTACCGCGGGGGATATTTTGGCGCTGCTGAGTGAGCTACGTCGCGATCTGGGCATGGCGCTACTGGTCGTCACTCACGACGAAAGTCTCGCCGCTGCCGCCGACCGCATCCTGCAGATGCAGGATGGACGTTGGCTCGGGTAGGGACGCGGGCGTTTATTGATCTTTGGGAGGAGGTGGCGTCGTGCTGGGCTGGTCGGGCTGATGCTGCGCCCGTCGTGCACGCCATGCGCTGATGACATGGTAGCGCCACAGTGCGCGGACGAGGATGGTCCCGAGCGTTGCAAGGATCAGGGCCTCAACAAAGAGTCCCACCAGCATCGCGGTAAAACTAAACACCCCGTGGCTGGCCGGTATGCTGCCGGTGGAAAAGAATTGATTACTGAGTGCCAAGAACGCATCTTTGATCTGGCCGATACCCAGCATCGGCACACCGCAGAGGTGCGCACCGATCCAGTAGCTGGAGTAGAGGATGGGCACCATGGTGAAGGGGTTAGATAGCCATGTCAGGGCTATCGACAACGGTAAATTGACCCGCACTAAAATCGCAAAAAAAGCCGCGATCAGCATCTGCCCCGGCAGAGGGATCAGCGCGCAGAACATGCCCAAAAACATCGCGCCAGAGATCGAGCGGCGATTGATATGCCACAGCATCGGTTCGGTGATGCGCGACCCAAAACGATGTATGCCCGGGAGTTGCGCAATGCGTTCTGGGGTGGGAATATAGCGCTTGATGAGGTTTTTGGGCATATGTTTCTAGGCGAATGTGGGGTGGTCTGGGCGTGTACAGTGCGGCATCAGGCATTGAGCATGGGTATCATAACGATAAGTGCGTAAGACTATTACCTTGAATAACAATATTTTTCATCTTATCCGCCAGTGCAATCTTTACCTGCTCATTCTAGTCGCTTTTAGCATTGGTATTATGTTGGCGCTGTGTGAACCTTTAGCGACGAGTGCGTGGCGTTGGGCAGGATGGGTGCTGCTCCCCAGTTGGCTGCTCGCCCAGCGGCTTACCCACGACACCCACTGGCAGCACTATCGGCTGCTCTGTGCGCTGCTTGCTATCGTTGCATCGATCTGCTTCGGTCTAGGGCTGGGGCGTCAGGCCATGCAGGCTGCGCTGGCCGATCGGCTGGCTGCGCCGCAAAACGTTGAGGCGGTCGTGCGTGTGATTGGCATCAGCGATGGCGTGGATGAAAACTGGCGCCAGATCGTCGAGCCGATCGACCCACAGGCAGGCTTGCCACGGCGCTGGTTACTCTATCCCAAATACACCTTCGATGCGGCGCAGCGCCGCCCGGTTGCCGATCTACGGCCGGGGGAGCTATGGCGCGTACAGGTCAAACTCAGGCCGCCACAGGGCGTCGCATCACCTGCGGCTTTTGATCTGGAGCAGTGGTTGTTGACCGAGCACATTGGCGCGACGGGCAGTCTGCAGTCGGCGCAATTGGTCGATGAGCATGCAGGTGGACTGCATGCAGGGATCGATGCGATTGATCACCTGCGCCTGCAGTTGCGCAACCATCTGGCCGCTTTGGATAGCCCGGCACGTGGAGTGCTGCTCAGTTTGCTGACGGGCGACCGCGCGTTGATCGACCCTGAGTTGACCCAGCTCTATCAGCAAGCAGGCATCAGCCATCTGCTGGCGATTTCAGGTCCTCATGTGGTGCTGGCTGCACTGCTCCTGACCTGGCTGCTGACCCAATTGCTCAATCGCTATCCGCACCTCTATCTCCGCGCGCCGCGTCAACTCCTCTTGTTGCCTATCGTGGTAGTCGTCGTACTGCTCTATGGGCTGCTGGCCGGCTGGGGGGTGCCGGTACAGCGGACGGTACTCATGGTTTGGCTTGCCGCCGGACTGACCCTGCTGGGGCGCCAGTGGCCCACCTCGCAGATACTGCTCACCGCGCTGGCAGTCTGTCTGTGGTTAGACCCCTTGGCGGTGTATCAGAGCGGGCTATGGTTATCATTTGGTGCCACATGGCTGCTGATCAGTGCGGTGCGTCATGAGCGTCCCGCGGCCACGCGTCGGCTACAGTTTGGGCAGACCCTGCGCCAACTGCTCCGACTACAGACCTTGATGTTTCTGCTGCTGATCCCGCTGACCGTCGCATTCTTTCATCAGATCCCAGTATGGTCGATCGCGGTCAATCTGCTGGCCATCCCCGTGATCGGGCTGGCTGTCGTGCCGCTGGCCTTGCTGGCACTGTTGATCTGGCCGCTGTGGTCAGGACTGGCCGACGCAGTGTGGTTACTGGCGGCGGGGCTGCTGGAGCAGCTCCATGCGCTATTGCTTTGGTTGCCGCTACATACGGTGATGCTGGCGCCGAGCCAGGCGGCACTGATGGCCATGCTGGTTGCCATTGGCATTGTCTTGATGCCACGCGGCATTGTGCCGCGCTGGCTGATCATCCCGTGTTTATTGCCCACTTTGCTGCCGCTGTGGTTGCCCAAGCCGCAATTCGGCAGCGCCCACGATGCGCCACTGCGTGTGCAGGTGCTGGATGTGGGGCAGGGGCTTGCCGTGCTGATCCAGACGCGTCATCACACGATGTTGTACGACACGGGCGCCAAGCGCGCCGAGGCGCGGCAGGGCATGGGCGAGCGTGTAGTCTTGCCCGCCTTGGCTGCGGCTCAGGTACGCCATCTCGATACCTTGCTGATCAGCCATGCCGACTATGAGCATCAGGGTGGGGCTGCTGCAGTATTGGCGCATTTATCCGTCGGTCAGGTGTTAAGCAGTCGTGCCTTGCTCGGCACACCGACCACCCTGTGTCGTGCAGGCCAGCATTGGCAGTGGGATGGGATCGACTTTACGATTCTTGCGCCGTGGCCGGATAGCCAGTTTTTTGAAGATAAAGACTTTAGCTGTGTGCTACGCATCCAGACCCCCGCGCCGCACACCGCCACCATCCTGCTGATGGGCGATGCAGGTACGGCGGTCGAGGCGCGATTGCTGGCCGAGCAGGCGGCCGAACCGCAGTCCCACGGCTTGGCCGCAGACGTGCTTCTACTCGGCGATCATGGCGGTGATCGTGCCACTTCGGCTGCATTCTTACAGCAGGTCACACCGCAGATCGGCGTGATTTCGACCAGTGCGCTGAATAAAAATTACCCGGCAGACAGTATATTGCAGCGTTTGGAGCAGCAGTACACGATAGTGGAGTCGACTGTACAAGGTGGCACACTGACCTTTGATCTTGGTGGCAAAAACACCGTCGTTACCACACGCCATCGTGATGGAGTCGTCTGGCTCCAACGCCCGCCAGCACAGGGTTTGCTAAGTCATTGACGTCGCGCGGATTGTCTAAAAAGTTTAAAAATCGAGTGACAATATCCGAACGATTTTGTAAGCTATATCTAACAATATTGCAGTGCGTGACCGTCATGACTTCAAAATTTCCCGAAATCTCGCTGCTGTACGGCATCGAAATAACCACACCCCTTTATCAAATCCCCGTTGCGCTGGAGCGTGTGGCGGCCAATTTTCCCTCGCCTGCGGATGACCATATTGAGTCGTGTGTAGACCTTAATCAGCACCTGATCCAAAACAAACTCGCCACCTTTCTTGTGCGTGCAAACTCGCTGTCGATGCAAGGCGTGGGGATCGAGGTCAACGACACGCTGGTGGTCGATCGTTCTCTGGATGCCGTCAGCGGCGACATCGTGATCGCGGTGATCCACAACGAGCTCACGGTCAAGACCTTGGTCGTCGAACAAGGCTCAGGAGGCCATAAAGTCTGGTTGCGCGCTGAGAACCCAGATTTTGCCTCGATCTATCCAGAGACACTACAAGACATGATTGTTTGGGGAGTCGTGACATGGAATCTCAAAGATCTACGGCAGCGGCGGCGCAAAGTCGTATGAGTCGCGCCATTGCTTTAGTGGATGTGAATAATTGCTACGTCAGCTGCGAGCGGGTGTTTAACCCTGCGCTAAACGGTAAACCGGTGGTAGTTCTGTCCAATAACGACGGCTGCGCAGTAGCACGCTCGGCCGAGGTCAAAGCGCTGGGCATCAAGATGGCGATGCCGTGGTATCAGATGGCTGATCTCGCGCGCCAACACAACATCATTGCCCTCTCTAGCAATTACACGTTATATGCGGAAATGTCGAATCGCTTTATGGGGATCTTAAGTGACTTTGTCGCACCCGATGAGCAGGAAATTTACTCGATTGACGAGTGCTTCCTCGACCTGACAGCCTATCAGCAGATCTATACCCTCAGCGATTATGCGAGAGAAATGCGCGGACGTATCGAGCAATGGATCGGGCTCCCGACTTGTATCGGTATTGGCGCGTCCAAAACCCAAGCTAAACTCGCCAACCATTGGGCCAAGAAGCATGGGGAGTT
>JASLJP010000075.1 GCA_030152425.1 Aquirhabdus sp. | reverse complement strand
TGAATGCTGTGAAACAGTTTGGTAATCACTGCCTGCGAGGTGGCCAGATTACCCGAGCTTTGCAGCACCATCAGACGCTCGCCCGGTACGCCAAAGCGATGCAGTTTGCGGAAAGTGGCGATATGGTCGATCCCCGCATTGGTCCGCGAATCACTGACAAAAATCAGCCCTTCTTTTAGTCGCATGGCAACGCAATAGGTCATTACTTTCCCCAAAAAACTTAAATCTTATCCAGCCGTACACAGATCGTTGTACAGCACTCATGCGTCTACAGCGTGACTTTTTAACGCCGGATCAGGGTTTCTGACATCCATAAAAAACGCAGCATCGAGAGGAGGGCCTCCCAAATGCTGCATCATTTTAGTACATTCTGGCGCGCTTTAGGGCGTCAACTTGCTAATACTTGTACCATTGCGTTAAGCGATTCGTTGCCACCGCCTTGGCGAATTCCGCGCACCGGCGCAGCATCCAAATAGTCGCGACCGATGGCGGTCTGCACATGCTGGGTCGGGCTAAATTTTTGATTGCTAATATCAAAAACATACCAGTGACGATCCAACAGCACCTCGGCCCACGCGTGGCTGGACATATGGGCTGAGATCGGCGTGTAGAGATAGCCCGATACATAACGTGCCACTAATCCCCGATCACGCACACAGGCGAGGAAGACATGGGTATGGTCTTGGCACACGCCATGGCCGAGTGCAAAGGCTTCGGCGGCGGTGGTGGTCACGCCGGTTGCACCCGGGGTATACGGCATCTTGGCCACCAAGGCCTGGGCGAACTCGATCAAACCACTGCGATCCAGCGTCTTTAGGTGTTTGGCGGTGAACTCGCGCATGGGCTCGTCGATCAGTGTCATCTGGGTCGGATGGAGGAACATCTCCGGCGGCAGACGATCATCGACCAGTGAGTCGGCTTTGTCGTCGATCTCAATTTCGCCTTGGGCGATCAGGAATAGGTCGTGATGCGGCTGGTCGAGATAGAGCGTGGTCCAGATATTGCCAAAGCCGTCGCGCTGGGTCAGGGTCTTGCCCGGCACGGACAGTTGCCAGTTGGAGACTTTTTGATGACCCAATGTCTGCGGACTCATGCGCAGGTACTGCACGCTACGACGTACCAATTGGTCGTAGCGATAGATGGTTTGATGGTTGACGATCAGTTTCATACGCCATTCCTAAATAGCTCTTGCACACGGTCGCTAAGGTCATAAAACGCAACTCGGTCATAGCGGCGGTTGAGGTGCATGATCGGCTCTTTGAGACGCTGCCAGCCGATCGGCAGGGCATCCAGTATCTCGGCCAGTGCAGTAATCTCGGCGGCTGGGTTTTTGATCAGGCGCAGGGCGATATCGATTCGCTCGACGACCTCGCCCATCCGGCAGAACAACTGCACCATCTCGCCTTCTTCTTTAAACGAGGCACGGCAGCTTTGCAGCATAAAGTGCATGTCTTCCGGCGGCAGCCCGGGAAAACGACTCAGGGCATGAAAGGCCTCAAAGGTCGGTGCGGTGAGTACGCCGCGCACGGCCTGCACGTTTTGTTTCACGGCATCCAGATTGGACGGCAGCGAGCCGGACTGCTGCGGATCGTGAATCAACGCATTTAAGGTCTCGGCATTCCACGCAGGGAGATTAAACGCATGGGCAAAGGACTGCGCCTCCAGATCGTCGGTGAACGGGATCAGGTGAAACAAGCCATCCACGCGCACGAGATAACGCCCGAGCCAATAGAGATTAGACGCAGTAGACAAAGGTAAAATCATACATCTGCTCCTGTGTGAGTGGTCGTGGGAATGAGGAGATCGCTGGCCGTAATCTCGGGTGCCAACTGGGCAGCCAAAGTGGCCGCTTCAACTTCACCGTCGAGATCGACGATCCACGTGTCTTTGATCCCGCCGCCTTGTGACGAATTGACCACCAGTGAACCTGCGGTCAAAGCTACACGGGTCAGGCCGCCCGGTGTGGTACGCACTTGGGTCGGACTACTGAGCACAAACGGCCGCAGGTCGATATGCCGCGGGGCGACGCCCTCCTCGACCAAGGTCGGACAGACCGACAGTGCCAAGGTGGGCTGGGCGATATACGCCTCCGGCTCTGCGCGTAGCTTGCGGCGAAAGTCATCCAGCTCCGCCTTGCTGGCTTTGGGGCCGATGAGCATGCCGTAGCCACCGGAGCCTTGCGCCTCTTTGACGACCAACTCCGGCAGATGGGCAAGCACGTATTTAAGGTCGTCTGGCTTGCGACACTGCCAGGTTGGGACGTTGTGTAGGATCGGTTTTTCACCCAGATAGAAGTCGATCATATCGGGCACAAAGGGATAGACCGATTTGTCATCGGCGACCCCAGTACCCGGCGCGTTGGCCAAGATCACGTTCCCCGCACGATAGGCCGACATCAGACCGGCCACGCCGAGCATGCTGTCGGGGCGGAAAGCCAGTGAGTCCAGAAACGGGTCGTCAAGGCGGCGATAGATCACGTCTACTTTTTGTCGTCCAGCTACCGAGATCAGATAAACACAGCCCTCGTCGACAAATAAATCCTGACCACTGACCAAAGGCACATCCATCTCGCGGGCAAGGAAGGCATGCTCATAGTAAGCACTGTTAAAACGCCCCGGGGTCAGCACCACGATCACCGGATTTTCCACGGTGGTGGATTCGATCAGGGTTTGTTTAAGCAGTGCCGGATACTGCTCGACACCGAGGATCTTGTTTTGGGCAAACAGCTCGGGCATCAGCGACTGGCTGATAGCGCGGCCTTCGAGCATATAGGAGACGCCCGATGGGGTGCGCAGGTTGTCCTCCAGCACATAGTACATGCCGTCGCCATGTCGGATCAGGTCGATGCCGCTGATATGGGCATAGACCTTGCCCGGCAGGTCGACGTTGAGCATCCACGGCTGGAAGCAGTCATTGGCAAGGATTTGTTCGGCCGGAATGATGCCGGCGCGAATGATGTCTTGGTGATGATAGATGTCATGCAAGAAGGCATTCAAGGCACGGATACGCTGCGAGCAGCCCGCCTCCATGATGCTCCACTCTTTGAGCGCGATGATACGCGGAATGATGTCGAACGGGATGACGCGCTCGGTATTGGAGGCATCGGTATAGACGGTAAAGGTGATTCCTTTTTTATAAAATCCTTCGGTAGCCTGTTTGTTGAGTGCCACGACCTGTTCAGGGCTTTGCGCATCGATCCACTGCGCGACCTCAAGATAGGTCGGGCGGATCGAATCGTCTTTAAAACGCATTTCATTAAAAAACTCAAGCGGCACATCGACAGGTGCGCTCAATGCCAGCTCGGTGTCCGTGCTATGGCTCAGGATGCTGGCTACGGCTAGCGTGTCTTCCACACTCAATACTTGGGAATTTCTCATCATGATCACGCCTCGCTAGAACTTACCACTCTATCCAGATCAGAATGATATACAGACTTATAGTATGCAAAGTCAGTACCAGACTGGATAAATTAAGCAGCAGATTATTATCTGATTGTGTATTTATTCATGGAGTGATACTTGCGTACCCTGCCCCAGTATAGGGCGGTAGAGATGATCGTAGTGTGACGGAATAGCAACAATACGTTGCGTCGTGAAAAAACGATGACAATCTGGTGAGTATTCGAGGACGTTCTTGTCTTTATGTGCTGATAGGGCAGCACCTTGTGCATAGCGAAAAGAGAA
>JASLJP010000010.1 GCA_030152425.1 Aquirhabdus sp. | reverse complement strand
GCCAGTTAGATCCGAACAACAAATGGCTGAACCCGCATCTCGCGTCATTGTTTTTGGCCTAAGGCAGCATCGCAAGGACCCAACATATGTCAGACTTTTATCCCAGACTGAATCGCGCGCTGCAGCACGCCAACTTTGCATTGCCGACGTTATTGATCTCGAAAACAGCATTGGATACCAATATCGCAGCATTAAAACATCTGCTGCCGTCTCATGTTACACCGCGTATTGTGGTCAAGTCTTTGCCCTCGGTTGCGTTGATTCGCTATATCAGCAGTGCATTGCAGTGTCAGCACTTTATGGTGTTTCATCAACCGCATCTTGCGCTGATCTTGGACGCTTTTCCCACCGGCGACATCCTGCTGGGCAAGCCAATGCCCGTTGCTGCAGTAGCACAGTTCTATCACCAGCATCCACAGCATCAGGCAGCGCCAGTCCAATGGCTGGTGGATAGCGCGCAACGACTCGCGCTGTATCTACAGTTAGCCCAGCAACAGCGTCTGCGGCTGTTACTCAATATTGAAATCGATATTGGACTGCATCGCGGCGGCGTCACCGCACTTGAGCAGTTCCGCGCAATGCTGACCCTGATCGCAGCGCATCCGGCTCAGCTCACGCTGAGCGGTCTTATGGGCTATGACGCCCATGTCGGCAAAATCCCCAAGCTGATCAAATCAGCGCGACAAAGCTACCAGACGTCACAGCAGCGCTATCAGCGCTATCTGGATACGCTACAACAAGACTTTAGTGCGCTGTATCATCCCGCACTGTGTTTAAACGGCGCGGGAAGTCCGACATTGAGCATGCACAGTGCACACAGTGTCTGCAATGATCTGTCTTTTGGCTCCATGTTGCTTAAACCGACCGACTTTGATCTACCGACCTTGGCCGCGTTCCAACCTGCCGTCTGGATCGCCACGCCGGTACTGAAAAAATCAAACCAGACGCATATTCCTGAATTAAGCCTGCTGGATCGACTCTATCGCGGGCAGCAGGCGCTGTTTATTTACGGGGGATATTGGATGGCAGACTATGTCTATCCCCTCGGTGCCAAGCCCAATCCACTCTATGGCCGCAGCAGTAACCAAGAGCTGATTAATGTACCCAAAGACGCAGATATCCAAGTCGACGACTTCGTATTCTTAAGACCCACACAAAGCGAGGCGGTGATCAGCCAATTTGAACAGATTTGGTTTTACGCTGATGGGGCACAGCAGGCAGACTTTACAGCTTGGGCGACATTTCGAGCGGCATAAATATCGCAACGACAGTGGGAAGCTGACTCGCCAGACGCCCATCTTCCCAGTGCATGCTTTCATCTTATTATTTATAGAAATATAGAAATTTGTAAGCCATAGACTCACCAGTTTGAAGCCATAAGCGTATAAACAAAGCGCTTATGTTATCTTTTGTTACTAATTCACACTTAAAGTTGACAACTGTAACGCTGTTGACATATTAAGTCTTTATATACAAGGAATTCTGTAGAGAATTATTGTTCAATCATAAAAATTCAGCTCAAGGAGTGGATAATGAGTAGCGCAGGCAACCAAGACTTTGAACTCGACGAAGCATTTTTAGATACTGATACTTTACCTGTCAGTGAAGGTGTCCATAAATCCAGCCATAACAGCAAAGCCTCATTACTCAAGCGTCGCCTGATTGATGATATTTTGCAAGAAAAACGCCTGCAAGCGCATTTAAAAGAATATGACTTCGACCTCGAAGATGATTAATGACCGTTAAAACCCTGATCAACGACCTCTATTGAGGTCGTTTTTTTATGGACAGAATTCATCCAGGCCCGCATCTAAAACGAGCACTGCGCCCTGAAATGACGGTAAGAGATGAATCTAATCCGCCTGAAAGGCCGCAAATTTGGTAGAGTAGCGTCATTATCTTTTCAAATCCGGAGTGAAGCGCATGGCGATCACAGAATTAGACCTTGATCAGTTGGCGGAGTATTTGGACGGTGAGTCCAATGAATTCGGCTTAGACTTTGCGGCCACACATGGCTTCCTGTGCGCCACCGTCGTCGGTCCTGATCTGGCCAACTGGCGCAAACATCTATTTGATGAACATGAAAAAGATGTGCCGGCTGCGATCCTTGAGCAAGTCGAACTATGGCGTCAGGACATTCTGCAGACCTTGCTCAATGAAGAAGAAGTCGGCTTTCCAGTCGAGATTGAAGAGGTGTCGGTAGACTCCAGTCTCGGTGACTGGGCTATCGGCTTTGTCGACGCACTGTTCCTCAACGATGAAGCGTGGTTTGAACAAGCCGATGAAGAAGAAGACGTCATCATGCTCACGCTGCCGATGATGGTCTTTAGCGGCATAGAAGGCGAACCGGATCTGGAAAGTGTGCGTAAAAATCCTGACTTGATGGAAGAAATGGCCGAAGAGATTCCTGAAAATCTTACCAAGCTATTCTTGATTTACCATGCGCCGGTCGGCTGATCGACAGCCTGCTTACCCATCGCACACCATTAGGGAGCATCAATTGATGCTCCCTAAAGTTTTATGCAGCTTATGTCGTTTGTGGTGGGTTTGCTGTAACGTATTAGGCTCACCACTGATGATGCTGATATTGCCATCGACCTCGAGCATGGCCAGTTTCACATCGGCAAAACGGTCGACGCCATGTTCGCGCATGGCTTCTTGCAGTTCATCAATGTCGATGTCGAGATTATCCAGCACAGGATGATTGACGATGCCATCATGGATGAGGACTTCTGGGTGATCTGCTAGCAATGTGTGCAGTGCTTTATTTTTAAACATAATTTTTTTAAGGATGTAATTGGCGAGAAACAGCGCTGCGGCTGCAACCAGTCCGCCCGACAAGGTGACGTTGCTGCCCACCATGGCATTCTGCACCGCGTTGCTGATCAGCAAGATCAGCACCACATCCGTGGTATTGAGCTGCGACAGCTCTTTTTTGCCACTCATGCGGATGGCAATGAGCATAAAACCATACACCGCGAGGCTGCGCAGTGCCACATCGACATAGGCATTGCTGAGCAACATATCCATAGTTCACCAAGCGTAGAGCAATGAGCTGAAGATACAGGATTTATCAGGCGAGGGGAGTGGGCAACGTGTAAAAAAACGTCCGCTTGAACACCGCTCATGAGAAACAATCGCATATAGCCCTGTCGTTCAGTTTTCTTTACAATGCACGCACTATTGTGATTGACAGAGATTTTTGACGATGACCAGCATGCAATTCAACCGAATGACGGACTTAGACTTAAAAGGCAAGCGTGTACTAATCCGCGAAGACCTCAACGTTCCGGTTAAAAACAATCAGATCACCAGCGATGCGCGTCTGCGCGCGGCATTACCGACCATCAAAGCAGCCTTGGCTCAGGGCGCTGCCGTCATCGTCTGCTCACACTTGGGTCGCCCAACCGAAGGTGAGTTCTCCGCTGAAAACTCATTGGCACCCGTGGCTGCCTATCTATCCCAAGCCCTCGGACAGGATGTGCCGCTGGTGGCAAACTATCTGGACGGCGTGGACGTGCAGCCAGGCCAAGTTGTACTGCTGGAAAACGTCCGTTTTAATAGTGGCGAAAAGAAAAATAAAGCTGAACTGTCAGAAAAATATGCCGCTCTGTGCGACGTGTATGTCATGGACGCCTTTGGGACTGCTCATCGCGCCGAGTGCTCAACCGAAGGTGTGGCTAAATTTGCTAAAATCGCCTGCGCAGGCCCGCTGCTCGCCGCGGAGCTGGACGCCCTAGGCCGTGCCATGCAAACCCCTGAAAAACCCATGATCGCCATCGTTGCTGGCTCCAAAGTATCGACCAAGCTGGATGTCCTGACCTCATTGGCTGGCATCTGTGATCAGTTGATCGTAGGCGGCGGTATCGCCAATACCTTTTTAGCGGCAGCCGGACATAATGTCGGCAAATCGCTATACGAAGCGGACTTGGTTGAAACTGCACGCGCCATCGCTGCAAAAGTCAGCGTTCCGCTACCAACGGATGTCGTGGTGATTGATGCGGCCAACCTGTCCGGTGATTTTATGGATTTCGTGGCCAATAGCACGCCGATCGTAAAACAAGTCGCTGACATCGCTGCGACCGATATGATTCTGGATATTGGCCCAGATACTGCTGCGGCATTTGCTGTGCTGATTCACAAAGCCAAAACCATCCTATGGAATGGTCCAGTCGGTGTATTTGAAGTCGATGCCTTTGGCCATGGGACGCAAGTCTTGGCTCAAGCCATTGCCCAGAGCAGTGGTTTTTCGATTGCCGGAGGCGGTGATACTTTGGCAGCGATTGATAAATACAATGTCGCCAATCAAATCAGCTATATCTCTACCGGAGGTGGTGCGTTTCTCGAATTCGTCGAAGGCAAAACATTACCAGCCGTTGCTGCATTATTGGCACGTAAGCTTTAAGCATTAATGTGACGCAGTCGCTTAATTCCTGTATGGATTAAGCATTGCGTGCTAGCGTAATAGTATACTTTTTGTTACATAGTAATTATTTTGCCATATGGCCTATGCTATTCTCAAAGCAGGTCTAGTTATTGACTTAATTTTTACTTTTCTTTTTATAGGAAATCACGATGAAGAATTCTATTATTGTTGCAATCGCTTTGGCTCTGCCACTGACATTAACCGCTTGTGAAAAAACTAAACAAGCTGCTGACGCAACTGCTGGTGCAGTATCTACCGGTGCTGACGCAGCGGCTTCTGGCGTAGCTCAAGCTTCTGACGCGACTGCTGCTGCAGCCGACAAAGTTGCTGATTCTACTGCTGCGACCGTGTCTGATGTAAAAGCTGACGTCAAAAATGCTGCTGCCAGTGCTGCTCAAACCACTGCAGATGCGGCTCAAAACGCAGCTGACAAACTGAAAACAACCTCGTAAGATTCTTTTACGCGTTGTTTCAAGGCAGTGCGTGATACGCGCTGCGTAAAGCCTCACATTCCGTGGGGCTTTTTATTGCCTGCGCCTGGGCAGCAGACGATCCGATTGACCATGTACAATTTAAGTCATTCTGGGGTTCAAAGACATGCCAAACCGATTGCAAGTAGGTTAGAATCTACGGGGTTAAAAATCCACATCGTATTCCTTTAGAGTTTTCAGTTTATGGCACTTATTTCGTTACGCCAATTGCTTGATCATGCGGCCGAGCATAACTATGGTGTTCCAGCATTCAATGTCAATAATTTAGAGCAAATGCGCGCCATCATGGAAGCGGCCGACCTGACCGACTCTCCGGTGATCGTGCAAGCCAGTGCAGGTGCACGCAAGTATGCTGGTGCGCCATTTCTGCGTCATCTGATTCTTGCTGCAATCGAAGAGTGGCCACATATTCCTGTCGTCATGCATCAAGACCACGGCACCAGCCCTGCGATCTGCCAGCGCTCGATCCAATTGGGCTTTAGCTCGGTGATGATGGACGGCTCCTTGGGCACAGACG
>JASLJP010000002.1 GCA_030152425.1 Aquirhabdus sp. | reverse complement strand
TTTGCTTAAAAATGCTGTCCCGATAGGAAAAACGACACTCTGCGGGACGTAGATCGTGCAATCGACCCGTACGATCCATGGCTTGGACTGAGTAGAGCCGATCGACGACTTCGACGCCATATGCGCCAATGTTTTGCACAGGAGCCGCACCGACAGTGCCCGGGATCAAGGCGAGGTTTTCTAAACCATACCAGCCCTGAGCGAGGGTGGTCATGACCAGATCATGCCACGGCTCTCCGGCCATCACCTCGACGATGACACGATCACCATCGGTCCGCAGTAAACGGATGCCTTTGAGTAGCGGGCGAATGACCAATGCATGGAGCTGCTCGGGCAACAGCAGGTTGCTTCCGCCGCCCAAGATTAACCGAGGTAGACGCGTTGCGGTCACAGAGGTCAGGATAGCGGCAAGCGCAGGGATCGAGGACACGTCCGCCATGAATCGCGCCGTGCACGGCAAGCGTAAGGTGTTGAGCCGATCTAAACGGGCGTGCTCTACAAAACGAATGTGTTGCGTCATAAAGTTATGTTTTCCAGTGCGTGATCCACGCCAAAGCGCTGCTTTCGAGTTGGTGGATCACGCGGTCAAAATCAGCGGCGTGGCCGTAATAAGGATCAGGCACCGACTGTAACGGGTAGTGCTGATCGTGCTCACTCATCAGGGCCAACCGCGCAATCGGCGTGCCATGCGGAATCTGACTGGCTATGCCGCGTAGCCACTGATGTAAATCGGCCAGATTGCGATGATCCATAGCGAGAATGAGGTCGAATTCAGTAAAGTCACGATCTCTGACCTGCCGTGCGCGAAGTGCGCTCAGATCATAGCCACACTGAGCAGCATGCTGCTGGCTACGCGGATCCGGCGCGGCATTCGGGTGATAGTTATTGGTGCCTGCCGAATCGACCAGCAGATCAACGCCATGACGCGCAGCATGGGTCTGCAAGATCACCTCTGCCGTCGGAGAACGACAGATATTTCCCAAACACACACACAACACGCGACTCGGCACGACGACCATTCCACAAGACTCGGTAGTGAATGAGAAAAAAGAAAAGGCGGATGCTGGCAGTATACCGTGTCCCGCCCGGTGACTACGCGTACACCGTCAAACTGCTACTAAAATAAAAAGGCAAGACACAATAAAAAACTTCAACGAAATTGATTTGCGATCGTTTGCAATTGATCATCTACCCCTCTGGAAATACTATGGGATTGAGGCAGATTCGTCAAACAAGGTCATGATATATTCACAGATTACACATAATCGGTGCATCATCGATCAGACGAGCACTGAGATCGCATCGATATGTGCAGCGATCGCCTAAAGTATGAACATGATGAAGGAGTGCCGCTCATGCGCGGATTTAATTTTGATACGGTCCGCCAAATCATCTGTGCAGCAGGAAGTCGACACCAGTTGGGAGAAACCTGTCTGGCACTCGGTATCCGTCATGTCTTGTTTGTCACCGACCCCGGAATCGTACAGTTTCAGCTCCACCGTGATGCACTGCAGAGCTTGGAGAGTGCGGGCTTACGCGTTACAGTCTACTCAGATGTACAGGCAGATCCACCAGAGGCCGTCATCCTCGCCGCCACGACATTTGCCAAAGACGCGGGCATAGACGGCGTGGTCGGCTACGGAGGGGGTAGCTCGATGGATGTCGCCAAACTCATCGCCCTGCTGGCCAATCCAGCGCAGACTCAACACATCGCCGAGATTTACGGCGTCAACAATGTCAAAGGCCGCCGCCTCCCCCTTATTCAAGTCCCCACCACAGCGGGCACAGGCTCTGAAGTCACGGCGGTGGCGATTGTTACGACGGGCGAAACCACAAAAATGGGCGTGGTCTCCCCCGTGCTATTTGCCGATGCTGCACTACTGGATGCCGAACTGACCCTCGATTTACCCCCAGCAGCCACCGCAGCGACAGGCATCGACGCCATGGTTCATGCAATTGAAGCATTTACCAGCCAACATAAGAAAAATCCGTATTCCGACATGCTGGCGCGTGAAGCACTGCGTTTACTCGATGGTCACTTGCAGGCCGCAGTGCATGATGGACACAACATCAGCGCACGTGCCCATATGCTGCTGGGTGCGATGATGGCGGGACAGGCCTTTGCCAATTCGCCTGTCGCGGCAGTCCATGCCTTGGCCTACCCACTCGGTGGGCACTACCATCTGCCGCATGGGCTCACCAATGCACTTGTATTGATCGCCGTGATGCGCTTTAATACGTTACATGCAACGCAAAGCTATGCCGAACTGTATCGAACCCTCGTGCCGCAGGCGACAGGGACGGACGCAGAGCTTGCCGAGCTACTGATCCACCGTATGGAGAAACATATCGTCGATAGCGGCTTACCCACCAGCCTATGCCACGTGCAGTATAAAGACGCGGAGGGCGCGCTACAGACGATACAACGTGGCCATTTGCCCATCCTTGCGGCAGATGCCATGAAGCAGACCCGGCTCCTTATTAACAACCCGCGCCCCGTCACAGAAGCTGATGCGCTGGCGATCTATCAGGCGGCATACGCATGACACGTCCTACTCCCAATATCCGCGCCGACTATGTCTGGTACACCGACATCACCACGCGCTGGTCTGATAACGACATCTATGGTCATGTCAATAATGTGATGTACTACAGCTACTTCGACACGATCGTCAACCGCTATCTGATCGAGGTTGGCGGGCTAGACATCCATGACGGTGAAATCATTGGGCTGGTCGTAGATTCTGGCTGCAGCTACTTTTCACCGGTCTCCTTCCCGGATCGGCTGGATGGCGGACTACGGGTGGCACACCTTGGACACTCGTCCGTCTATTATGAAGTTGGCGTGTTTCAAGACGGTGCGGAATCGACCACTGCCCAAGGCCGTTTTGTCCATGTCTTTGTTGATCGTGCAACACGCAAACCCGTCGGCATCCCTGAAGGGCTGAGAGAAAAACTGGCACTGCTGGAAATCGCGCGCGGGTAATCGTCTGAAGTTCAGGCTTTCTGCAGCCACTCGGGCACGCCCCAGCTCAATACGTCATTGTCGTAGACCGACGCTATCTGCCCATCGCCATTGACCGTGTACACGCCAGTCTCGATGGCAATGCGATAACGTCGGATTAAATCTTCAAAACTGCTGGCGATCACTTGATAAGCGCAGCTTTCAGGATCGACTTCGATGACCTGTCCGAGCACGCCACCCGGTGCGGGGTCAAAATCCAGATATCGCAGCACGTCGCCATTCATACAGGTGATCGGAATCCATTTTGGATGCAACATCAGCGGCTTAACCGCACCTTTCACAAAGATGATCTGATTCGACACGCGATCACGCCAAAACGCCATGGTCGCCATCTGTGGGTCGTAGATATGGCGAGCGATCTCCTGATCTAGCTGGTATTGCTGCACGATCTGGGTCGTCGACAACATCACGTTGTAGTCACCAAAAAAAGTATCTCCGATCACGTCGCTGTCGCCGTTATGCAGCCGCATAAACTGTTTAAATGATTCGGGCAGCGCCTGTCCGACAGCGGTTTCCAGAGACTGTAGGTCTGCTGTGCTGGCCGGCACGTTGAGATGGGTGAGGGTCGCTGGCGCATGCTGCTGCATCCATGCTTTGATGAACTCTAGATCCCGCTGCATCCATGCATTCCTTATTCTATGTCTGCTCGTCTAGAGCCTGTTGTTTCGCCTGATTGAACCGTACGATATGTTGGGCAAGTTTGACTGCATCGCAGGTGGGACAGAGCGCTTTACTGCCCAACCCAGCGCACATGACCCGCCAATTCTGCTGACAGACCCGACAGGGCAGCACCGACGGGTGCAAACGCAGATAGGGTTGCAACCAGTCGCAGACTCCACTCGGGAGATCATTGGACAGCGCGGCAAACGCTTCCACACTGAAACTATTGGGTAATCCCAGCCATTCAAGCTGCGTTAAGCCCGCAAGTGGCTTTAGCGAAGCGTCTTTGACCCGTAATGCGCCGAGGTGCAGCCAGCGTAACGCGCTGAGCCCGCGCAGCGGCAGCAGGGAGTCGATCACATGGCTTTTATGGTCTGAGCCGGTAAAGCCCAGACCCTCAAGTCCCGTTAGCTGCTGCAGCGGGTCGAGTGCGGTGATCGCTTTGAGTTGATCCAGTTGCAGCCACTGCAGCGTGGTCAATCCGGCCAACGGTTCGATGGATTGTATACGCGGCGAGCTGGCCAGTTTGAGGTATTGCAGTCGCTGGCATTGAGCCAGCGCGGCCAATGACGTGATCGAACTGCGTGTGATAGACAGCCCTTTCAGATTAGGTAATTGGCACACGGCATCAAATATTGTTTGCGGGGTGGTGCCATAGAGCCAGACCCACTGCACATGGCTAAAGGTCGGTAGCCTTAGACACCAATCAGCCAGACGTTGCTTTTGTTGTCGGGGAGAGAGATCCGGCAGGCTCACAGCGAAACACAGCTCGGGTGAATCCGAGACGTCTACCGGATAAGGCGTCGATTGAGGCTGACGCTCACGCTGCGGTGATCGCGCCCAAAACTCGAGCATCTGCGGACGATCTCGCACGTCGTCATGACCTCGCGTATGGCGCAGTTGGGCGGCCAGCGCAGCGATGTCAGCACGCAACACAACCATTCAAGGCACTCCTTTGCCATGACAGCAGAACTGTCGTTATCCCGTTAATCCGTCTTTCATCACCAGCTCGACGACTTCGCCTTCAAACTGTGCCATAAACGGCGCAATGGCGGGGTCGGTAATAAGCAGCTCATGGGCGCGCGCTTGGGCAAGCTTCAGGCGTGACTCTTTGCGATGGACAGGGGTGATTTCGGTCGGTGCTGCATGGGTAATGTCGAGCTCGGTCAGTGGCCAATCGGCTTTTAATGCCGCGATCAAGCCTTCACGCATTTGCGAGGTCAGGACATGATGTTCGGCTGCGATCACAAACTCGATTGAGCCTCCGATCGTGCCGCGCATGATGCCGTGCTGGCCGAGACTGAGGACTCCCCCGAACAAAGCGCCCGTCAGTGCACGCTCACGCAGCCAATACTCCCACTTCTCTGCCGTCCATTCCCCAGTCAGTTCAGCAACTGGATGTGCCAACAGCTCAAAAGGTGTCTGTGCGGTGGCATCCTTGGGCGGTACAGGCTCACGCAGTGGCTCGGCGCTCTTGGTGACAGGCTCTAGGGCCACTGCGGGGAGATCAGGCACGGCCACGGGCTCAACAGCCACAGGAAGGCTGGCACTTGGCACGATAGGCTCATGCTCCTCGCCGAACAGCGATAGATTATCATCGGGC
>JASLJP010000337.1 GCA_030152425.1 Aquirhabdus sp. | reverse complement strand
GATGGCAGATGGACGCACCTGCGCCTGATGCGCCAGCAGCGCAGGCAGGGTAGCCAGTGGCGGTGGGGTGTCAGACGTGAGTGCGGTCATCGCAAGGCTCCAAGCTGGCGTCGGCCAGCAAATCGTTAAACCAGAATTTGGGGAAATCCGTGCGGACGTAAACGCCGCACGGGGGAGGGCTTAGGCGGATTTCAGACGTTCGGCGGCTTCTTCCAGCTCACGCACGATTGGCAGCACGTTTTTGCCGAAGTACTCGACTTCCTCTTGAAAATGCAGGAAGGCCGACAGGATCAGATCGACGCCGACCGCTTTGAGCGCGACGATGCGTTCGGCGATCTGGCGCGGGGTACCGATCAGGTTGGTTTTAAAGCCATCGTTGTATTGCACCAGATCTTCAAAGGTCGATTTCGCCCAGTTACCTTCACCTTCGGGTGAGGATTTACCGGCTTGTTTGGCGGCATCGCCAAAGGCATTGACCGCTTCTGGATCAGCTTTGGCGATGATTTCGGCCAGTACCGCGCGGGCTTCTTCTTCGGTATCGCGGGCGATGATGAAGGCATTGACCCCGACCTTGACGTGACGATCATGGGCGGCAGCTTTGGCGCGCAGGTCGTCGATTTGGGCTTTGATGCCGTCCACCGAGTTACCATTGGTGAAGTACCAGTCGGAGACGCGTGCCGCCATATCGCGCGCAGCGCGTGAGCTACCGCCTTGGAAAATCTCGGGGTAGGGCTGCTGCAGGGGCTTTGGACGCAGGGTGTAGTCAGTAAAGCGGTAGAAGTCACCACGGAAACTGAAGTTACCCGTCGTCCAGATGCCCTTGATGGCACGGATAAACTCTTCCGAGCGGCGATAGCGTTCGTCATGCTCCAACCAGTGCTCACCGATGGCGGTGAATTCGCCCTTAAACCAGCCGCTGACCACATTGATCGCGACGCGACCCTTGCTGATCTGGTCGATGGTCGCGATTTGCTTGGCCGCGACTGCGGGGTTCCATGGCCCCGGCAGCAAGGCAGCGATGACTTTGAGCTTGGTGGTGGCACTGAGCAGGGCTTGGCTAAATGACACCGGCTCGTGCTGGAATTCCGCACCGTAGCCAGCGGTAAAGCGAATCTGCGATAGCGCATACTCAAAGCCGTTTTCTTCGGCGAGCTGGGCCAAGCGGATGTTGTAGTCCAGATCCCAGCTGGTGCGCTGTTCGATCTTGCTGACCACGAGGCCGCCGCTGACGTTTGGCACCCAGTAGGCAAATTTGACAGGATCGTTTTGAAAGCTCATGGCTGTACTCCTTAAAGGGATGTATGGGGGAAAATTAAAGTTGGGCTAAGAACGGCTGCCGCAGCACGGCTTGTTTGCGCGGATCAGGCTGCAGCAACCATGGCAGCGCACGGTTGACCGCCAGCTCGATACGCGCATGCAGCAATTCGTTGTTGACGCGGTAGTCGGTAAAGTCGCTGTCAGTGCCATAGACGCCGATCGGCAAGGTCAGCGACTGGAAAAAGCTAAACAGCGGACGCAACTGATGGTCGATGACCAGCGCATGACGCTCGCTGCCGCCGGTGGCCGCCAGCAGCACGGGTACGTCGATCAGCGCGTCATGGTCGACAAAGTCAAAGAAGTGTTTAAACAGACCAGTAAACGAGGCGCGATACACGGGCGAGCCGACCACCAAGAAGTCCGCCGATTCAATCGCTTGAATATGGGCGTAGACTTTCGGCGGCAGGTCGGTACGCGACACCACATTGGCCAGTTGCGGGGCGATTTCACTTAAGCGCACAAAGTGCACTTCGATCGGCAGGGCGACCGATAGCTCGCTGACGATGGCCTCAATCAAGGCTTCGGTTTTGGACGGTTTATGCAGTGCACCGGAGACGGCGACGACTTTGATCGGTTTGCTCATGATGGATGTTCCTTTAAAAAATAGGGTGTGAGACGACGAAACAAACGGGTTAGGAATAGAAGGTTGGCCGCGGCGGATGGTCATTCAGCGCCCAGTCGCCCAGCTCGCGGATCTTGTAGTCGACCGGATCGTGTAGGGTGTGGGTGCGCAGGTTGCGCCAGTAGCGGTCAAAGCCGAGATGGTTGGCGGTAGAGCGCGCGCCCATCACGTCAAAGATGCGGGTGCTGATCTCCAGACCGCCTTTGCTCGACACCACCTTGGCGGTGGCGATGGCGATGGCCACTTCGCTGCGCTCGGTTTCGGTCAGGCGGCTATCGCGTAGCCAGGCTTGGTCGAGCAGTTCGGCGGCGCGGTTATTCAGCACGCGTGCCGACTCCAAGGTGACCCAAAACTCGCCGCTACGCTCCAGCGCATACGGATCATTGCCTTGCCGATCTGCAGTCGACAGCAGCCAGCGGCGTGACTCTTTTTGCACATAGCGTTTGGCATCGGCAAAGGCACCTTCAGCGATGCCGAGATAGATGTTGGACAGGATCAACTGCGCGATTAGCGGACGCAGGGTGGCGAAGGTATTGCCCAGTGGACCGGGGTGGGTCAGGATCTCGTTTTCCTCGACATGGACTTTATTAAAGTCGGCGCTGCCGCTGTCGGTCTGACGCTGGCCGATGTTGTCCCAGTCTTCGTACAGGGTGATGCCGGTACGCTGGGTCGGGATCGCGGCGATGACCAGACGATCCAGACCGTCTTGGCGCGCCGAGGCGATCAGCATGTCGGAGTCAAGCGCGCCAGAGGTAAAGCTTTTCTTGCCGGTAAACTCGCGCCAGCCTTCGTGCTGGATACTGACCGTGCGGGTATCGAGTGGATTTAACGCGTTACCCCAAAACCAGTTTTGCGCGGCGGTTTGTTCAAACAGCGGCTGCCACTGCTCGGGGCGACCAAACAGGCGGGTGGTCGCCAGCATCAGATGCTGGAAGGCGTAGACATGGGCGATCGAGCTGTCGGTACGGGCGATGATGCGCACCGTCTCCAGCGTCTCCGCCCATGTGCCGCCCAGCCCGCCAAACTCCTTTGGAATCGACAATGCCAACAGGCCGCTATCCCGGATGATGTCGCGTTCCGTTTTCGGCGTGCCGCCTTTCTTGTCTCGCGCCACGGCGGTTTGTCCCAGCCACTCCGACAGAGAGGTCGCGATGAGGATGGGGCTATCGGTCACGACAGCAGGTTTTTTCAGGGAATTAAGAGGCATGGAATGCTCCCAAGCAAAGTTACTCTATAGAGTGCATAGTGCGTGCCAGTAGTTATGATATTGAATATATTGTATTTATTTTAAAGATGTTGCTGTGGCAACAGTTGTTATCCTGCATAGGGTGTTGCGCCAGCAACAGTTGTTGCTCAGCCAACAGGGGGTGGCGCAAAATCACGCGTGTCGTCGGCACAAGGCATAAAAAAGGAGCCCTGATGGACTCCTTCTGTTCGATAAAATCAAGATTTACTTAGAACACCTGCAGCAAACGCAGATTGATGCGGTTGGCTTCCTTAAAGCCGTTCTCGACCTTGATGTCCTGACCATAGGTCAGGATGGCCTGTGTTTTCGCCAGTGGCCAGAACGCGGTGCCCACCCAAAATTTACTTTGGGTGGTGGCATCCGAGGTCACGCCATTTTGTTTGGTCTCACCGGCGTTGGCATAGGAGATCCCTGCACGCAGGTCGACTTTGTCGGTCAGCAGGTAGCGGGCATTGGTTTGCACTTGATAGCCGGGGCTTTGCTTGAGCGTGCCGCCCGCCGCATCGTCGTTGTCGCCGTAGACGGTCACATCACCCGCCACGTCCCATGCGACTTTTGGCGCGACACGGGTGGAGAAGGCGACTTGCAGATTGCCTTTATAGCGGTTTTCACCGAGGTTTAAGGCTTTGTGTTTGTCATAGTCGCCGGTCGGCAGGAATAAATACGGCGTCACCCCGAGGAAGGTGTGGTTCTGGGTGTCGTTGATCAGCCAAGTGGGCGCGGCCAGGATGATATCGCCGATGCCACTGGCCGAGCCTAGGCTGCTGGTATCACCTTTGCCCTCCAGTCGACCAAAAGGCACCAAGATTTGCGGCAAGACCAGCGTGCCACCGATATCGGTGTAGTGCACCAGCCGGGCGATGCCGATATCCGAGTCGAGGCCATTGTCACCCGCGACCTTATTGCTCTTGTTATACAGGCTGTCACGTTCCGCATGCTGCAAATACAGCAGGCCCAGCGTGGTGCCGGGTGCGGCGGTGTCATAGTCGCCCGCGTCCAGATCGATGGCGTGGGTCAGGGGAGAGAGGGTCAATGCTGAAAGCAGCAGCGCGGTGGCAGACAGGGTAAAACGTGTGTTCATGTTGAAATTCCTTAAAAAAAATAAAAAAGGGGGTACGGCTCAAGGATTTCGCCTTAAGCACAAAGGGGTGTAACAGGGTTTAGTTCAGGGTTCGGTTAGACGGGTGCCTATTCGCCACCTGCTTCAAACAGCTCCAGGGGTAAGCCGACTTGGCCTTTGCCGATCCATTCACGGGCGATGTTGTTGGATGGGCCCATGCCGATACCGGCACGCGCATCGCGGAATAGCCGCTCCAGCAGGCCGCGTTTATAGCCATAGCCGCCGCTGATATCGAGCGCGAGGCGCGCGACCTTGTTGGCGACTTCGGCGGCGTGAACTTTAAATTCGGTCAGTGGCAGCAGGATCTCGCCTTGTGGACGACCAGCGGCCTCCAGCTCATTGAGCTGACGCGCCAGATCGGCCTGCCATGGACCCAGTGTCGACACTAAAATCTTGGCTTCGCCAATCTGCTGGCGCAGTACCTGATAGTCGGACAGGCTCTTGTTAAAGTCTTGGTGGGTGGTACGGGTGGCGTAGCGCACCACTTCTTCCAGCGCTGCGCGCGCGACGCCATGCCAGACCGCGCCAAGGCCGATCAAGTACACGGGCGATACACCGTGATAGATGATTTCTTTGCCGTTGTTCTCGGTATTCAACAGGTCTTTCTTTGCCACGAAAACATTGTCATAGCGGATCGGTCCGCTGTGGTTGCCGTGCACACCGAGCGCTTCCCATGTACCCGCATGGATGCCGGGAGTCTTGCCATCGACGATAAAGAACGACAGATCGGTCGGGCCTTTGGCATCCGGCGTGCGGGTCTGCACCAGATAGTAGTCGGCTTGACCTGAGCTGGTGGTAAAGGACTTCTCCGCGTTGATGCGGTAGTTCTCGCCATCGCGCGACGCTTCGCTAAAGTTAAACCACCAGTGGCCACCGGAGGCTTTTTCGCTGGTGGAGTAGGTGCCAACCTTGCCATCGCGGGCGGTCTTGAGCCAGCGGGTCTTTTGGTCTTCGTTGCCATATAGCTGGATGGTTTTAAACGCGCCGGTATGCATCACATACACCAGCCCGGTCGAGGCGCAGGCATGGCCGATCTCTTCCGAGGCGATGGCAAATGACACGAAGTCGAGGCCAAGGCCACCAGCAGACTCCTCGAGAAATAAGCTGTTCCAGCCGCCTTTCG
>JASLJP010000329.1 GCA_030152425.1 Aquirhabdus sp. | reverse complement strand
CTGAAAGCCGCACTGGTGGAGATGCCGACTCCGCTGCCGATCGAGATTCCAGAAGTTCCGATCGTGCCGCCAGCCGAAGTGAAAGATGGTGCGCGTCATTAAGACTGACTAAATCATCGTATCGAGAGCCTCCAACATGTTGGAGGCTTTTTTTTTGTGGCTGTATCTTTTTAACTTGTATCCCTGCGGGTGCGCAGCTTATATTTAAGCAATTCAAACACAATGAATTATCACGATTAAAATAAAGGGGCAAGCGATGTCTGAATCCAACGCCGCGTTTATCAAGGCTGCAAAGTTAACCAAAAGAGTCCAGTGGTCATTATACCTGTTGATCTTTCTGACCCTGTGTACGCTGGTCTTCGAGTACCGCGATTACCAAATCGTGAGCGCGCTTGGCAGTGACTATACCGAAGAGGCTGCACTGGCAGCGACCGGCCTCGTTCCTGCTTTCGTTGATCTTGCGTTTTTTATCGTGAATTTAGTCTCGGGTGTGTTGATTTTGATGTGGATCTATCGCGCCAACGCAAATGCGAAGTTGCTGGGCGCTGCGGATATGCAGTTCAGTCCTGGCTGGTCAGTGGGTTGGTACTTTATTCCGATCATGTGGCTATGGAAGCCTTACCAAGTCATGAAAGAAATTTGGCAAACCAGTGCAAATCCACAGGATTGGAAAAACCAATCTGTGACGCCGCTCATAGGCTGGTGGTGGTTTTTTTGGATCGCCACGTGTTGGTTGGGCAATCTGGCCTTCAAATCCATCTTTGATCACAAAGATGAACTACATCATGCGCTGTCTCAGGATGTAATTTTTATGATTTCTGACATGTTTACGATTCCCTTGTGCTTGGTGTTTCTTGAAATCGTGAAAAAAATAAATCAAATGCAAAACACTCAATCCGCATTAACTACCGAGCCATTACTGCTGAATCGCTAATATTTAAATATTGGTGTGACTCCCCCTATGGATGAGGGCTCGGAGGGAGTCGTACTGGGTTAGTCCGAAAGATTTTCCAGCGCATCCCGCACTGGCTTAAACGACCGGCGATGATCGTCAATCGCGCCATGTTCCTTGAGCGCAGCGACATGAGCAGCGGTTGGGTAGCCTTTATGTTTAGCAAAGCCATATTGCGGATGGATAATGTCGAGCGATTCGAGCTGACGGTCGCGGGTGACTTTGGCGAGGATACTGGCGGCACCAATACTGATCTCTAGTGCGTCACCCCCGACCAAGGCCTTGCATGGCACCGAGACTTCAGTTGGACAGCGATTGCCGTCGATCAGGGCGAGCTTGGGCGTGATCGGCAGGCCTAGTATTGCGCGGCGCATGGCGAGCATGGTGGCGTGCAGGATATTCAGCTCATCGATCTCGGCAGGACTGGCTTCGGCGATACAGTAGGCTGCAGCATTGGCGATAATCAGGTCATATAGACGATTACGCTGTTTTTCGGTGAGTTTCTTTGAGTCGTTGATGCCTTCGATTGGACGCGCCGGATCGAGGATCACGGCGGCTGCGACCACCGAGCCGACCAAAGGCCCCCGCCCTGCTTCGTCCACACCTGCCACGCACATATGATCGGGCAAAACGATGTCGCGTGACACGCGCGCCAGTATGCCTTGGGCGATTTCTGGCTGTACGGCTGAGATCACGAGTTCGGAAGAACTAAATAAAGGCATGGGATTACTCCAGAATTAATCGTGTGTGTGATCGAGCAGACTCAGCACTGCACCGGCAGCAGAGCTGACATTTTCGCTCTGTAGGCGGGCGTGGATGGCTTTGAGTTCGGTATGTTGCGCAAGCCAGGCGCCCCCGCTAAAGGTGGGATCGGCCAACAAGGCTTTCATCTCGGTGGTTACGTTTTTGGCTGTCGCATCGGATTGGATCAATTCAGGCACCAGACGTCGCCCTGCCAGAATGTTTGGCAGTGAATAGAGGCTGATCTTCATCATCCAGCGCACGAGGAAATGGGTGAGCCAATGGAGCTTGGCAACCACCACCATCGGGCGACCAAGCAGCAGTGCCTCAAGCGTGGCTGTGCCGGAGGCCAGCATCACCACATCGCTGGCGGCCATCACGCGACGCCCAACGCTACCTGCCAGCGCGCCGCTGTCGTCCGGCTCAACCACCTGTATCGCCTGCTGAACGATAGCGGGCTGCTCGGCGACGAGCGCGTTTATTTGAGCGAGCCGTGCACCATTGGCCGCAGGGATCATAAAGCGTAAATGCGGATAGCTATACAGCAACTGCGCAGCACTTTCGAGCAGTACACTGCCGACGCGAGAGACCTCACCGGAGCGACTGCCGGGTAGCAAGCCGACCACAGTCTGCGCGCCATCGATGCCGAACGCATGCTTGCCCTCGCTGACTTGATGCTCCAGCGGCAGGCTGCGTGCCAGTGGGTGGCCGACAAACACGGCTTTGACATGGTGTTTGCTATAAAAGTCGACTTCAAATGGAAATAAGCACAGCACCAGATCAACCGCCGCTGCGATGCCGACGACCCGCCCCTGACGCCACGCCCAGACTGAAGGACTGACATACTGTACGGTTTTAATCGGTTTGCTGTCTGTTGTGGGGTGCTTGAGTACTTTAGACAGGCGCAAATTAAAATCAGGTGCATCCACGCCGATAAACAAGTCAATCTGTGCCTCATGAAAGGCTTCAGCCAGGCCATCCCGGATCTTGAAGAGTTCTGGTAGCTTGCCAAATACTTCAAACAAGCCAAACAGTGACAGCTTTTCCAGCGGGTATAAACTATTGAGTCCTTCAGCCTGCATCTGGGGGCCACCGATGCCGATGAATTTGGCGTCGGGGTGTATGCGTTTGATTTCCCGAATCAGATCAGCCCCCAAGGTATCCCCCGATAACTCGCCTGCGACCATTCCTATTGTGAGCATACCGTGTGATCCGATGTGTGGGTGATGAGGGGTGTACAGTACGTGAGTTTAGCATTGTGCGCGCGGCTGAGCGTACAGCTGATTCGGGTCTAGAAATGTTATTTTAATCAAACTATATGAATAAAGTTCATAAGCTAAGCCATTTTAATCATTTGTGCCGCTATGTAAACGCGCCTATCCTAGCGCACTTATTCTTCTAAACTTATCTCTAAAGCTCATATGCCAGATTTTTATTTTATCATCGCGGGGATCGTGGTCGGCTTTTGCGTCGGCGTCACCGGTGTCGGCGGCGGCTCGCTGATGACGCCGATTTTGATCAGCGTGCTCGGCGTTCCAGCCAATGTGGCGATCGGGACTGACCTGCTGTATGCCTCGATTTCCAAGTTTTGCGGATCGATGGTACATGCTACCAAGCTGAATATCGTATGGCCAATCGTATTCTGGTTGTCCATCGGCAGTATTCCTGCCTCGCTGGGTGTGACATGGGCACTGCATCATTTCTTTACCTCAGCCAATGAGTACAAGAAAATGCTGACCATCGTCCTGGGGGTAATGCTGGTACTGACTGGGATCTCGATCGTGTTCCGTAAATCGATCGAATTGTTCTTTGCCAAGCGCCGTCATATCCAATTGGATGAGGCCGCACGTCTGGCTGTGCCAACAGATGAACATAGCTCCGACCTGCTCAAAAACAAAGCGCTGGTCGTATTTATGGGTGTGGTGCTGGGGGTGTTTGTCACCTTGTCATCGGTGGGTGCCGGTGCTTTTGGCATCATGGCATTGCTGCTGTTGTTTCCAAACCTGCCGATGATTCGAATCATCGGCTCGGACGTGGCGCATGCAGTCTTGCTGACTTTGGTTGCGGGTCTGGGACATCTCATGACAGGGAACGTCGATTTCCATCTGCTCACCATGCTGCTGATCGGTGCGATTCCGGCCATTATTGCCGGGACCTTGCTCAGTTCCAGTCTGCCGGAGCACCATATTCGTCGTGTGCTGGGGATCACCTTGCTGCTACTGGGCACGAACTTTATCGTCAATCCGGTCAAACCGAAAGCAAGCGCCCCTGTGACGCCCGCCGTGACTGTGCCTGTGGCGCGTGTGCCGACCGCCCCTGCGATGAGCTGATTCATGCAGATGTGACTAGAAACCGCTCAATTCGAGCGGTTTTTTTGGTCTGTATCCCTTGCAGTGTTTACGGCTAGCCCTCATGCTTATAGACTAGCGT
>JASLJP010000310.1 GCA_030152425.1 Aquirhabdus sp. | reverse complement strand
GACTCGGGACGATAGATGTCCGATCCGGTCAGATCGGCAGGCAGCATGTCGGGGGTGAATTGCACGCGCTGAAAGTTGCCCTCGATGCCATTGGCCAGCGCCTTGATGGCGCGCGTTTTGGCCAGTCCCGGTGGGCCTTCGACCAGCAGATGGCCATCGCCGAGCAGCGCCACCAGCAGGCGCTCGACCAGTTTTTCTTGGCCCAAGATTTCGCGGTTCAGGTAGAGGCTGAGTTCGGTAAAGGCGGCCAGCAGAGGGCGGTGTGGGGCGGTGGTGCTGTCGTTCATGGCGGCAATCCGAGGGCAGATTTAAACGCGCGACAGCGTATGCAGCGGCGCGCGAAGAGATCGCTATCCTAGAATGGCGGGTTTGTTGTTTGTGTATGTTTTTGTACAAAAAAGTATGCGATTTTTTACGGCGAATGCACTGCCTAACCGCCCATCCGCTGTACCGCCCGCTGGCGGCGTACCAAGCCCAAAAACTGCCGCCGACGACTGACTGCATCGATGCCTCGGCCGAGGGTGGCTGCCTGCTCGGCCACGGGCAAATCCACCTGTTCGATCAGGAATTGATCCTCGGCCACCGTCCAGCTCGGGATGGGGTCGAGGGAGCAGCGATCAGCGGTGTTGGTTCGGGCCGGATTGTACTGCGCGTCGAAGAAGTTGATCGCATCGAGCTGTTGCCGCTCACGTTCACTAAAATCATGGCGCAGGCGCTGTTCGGACAGCCAGCGATGGAGCGGGGTATGCGGCGCGACATCCAGCGCCCAGTGCTGCCGAAAATGAGCCAGGGCTGCGGCATAGTGCTCATCCCATGTCGTCAGGCTCAAGGCAGCGTCGCCAGCCGGATCAGGGATTTATGCGCCTCGGCGATCAGCTCTTCGTGGGTAAAGCTGTCCACGCTATGCCGTGCGCAGCGTAGGGTCAGCCCCTCGATCTGGGCGATCATCAGCGAGGCGCGCATCTCGTATTCGCGCAGGCTGAAGCCCGGCAGCAGGCCATGGATTAGGCGCAGGAATTCTTTTTGCTCGCGGGCGCGGATCTTGTGCGCGATGTTGGCCGCCAGCGGGCTGCGATTGGCCAGCGACCAGATCTCGACAAACACCCCCGCCACCTCGGGGTCTTTGGCCTCGGCCAGCAGCAGGTCCATCGCCGCACTGAGGCGGGCGAGCTGGGTCTGCTCGGTCATGGTTTTATCCAGTTGCTCCAAGCGGATCCGGTAGTCGTCGACCATATAGCGCAGCACGGCTTCGAGCAGGGTGTCCTTGTCTTTATAGTAGTGCTGCACGGTGCTTAGGCTGACCGCCACCTTGGCCGCCACCGCCCGCATCGACAGACCCGCATAGCCATGATGGGCAAAAATCTCCCGCGCTGCAGCCAGGATCGCCTGCGCCCGCTCGACCCCTTTGCCGGTGGTGCCGGAGCCTTTATGTTTGAGAGATTCGATGACTGTGGTGTTCATACCGCGTGGTGGCCTAGAGTGTTGCACAAGGGCGTCATTGTCTGTGGCATTGACTTAGAGGTCAATCCCCGTAGATACTTCGCGTTTAATTCGCATTTAGGTCAGCTAACCTATTTTAGGTGCAGGACCGTCCCTTAATTTTCGATGAACACAGGTAGTAACGACGATGACTTTGGCTAAAAAACGCTGGATGGACAGTGACCTAGAGATGTACCGCGACACGGTGCGCCGTTTTGTACAAAACGAGATCGCCGCCCACCGTGACAAATGGGCCGAGCAGCAGCACGTCGACCGTGGCATCTGGAACAAAGCCGGTGAGCTGGGCATCCTGCTGGCCGATGTGCCGTTTGAGTACGGTGGCAGTGGCGGCACCTATGCGCATATGGCGGTGCTGTTTGAAGAGCTGGGCTATGCCAATGACCGCGCGTTTGGCGCCCATGTGCATGCCATCGCCGCGCATTACATCCTGAACCAAGGCACCGATGCGCAGCGCGAAAAATACCTACCGCTGTTGGCCTCGGGCGAGATGGTCGGCGCCATTGCCATGTCCGAACCCGGTGCTGGCTCCGACCTGCAAGGCATCCGCACCCGTGCAGTCAAAGACGGCGACGACTACCTGATCACCGGCTCGAAGATCTTTATCTCCAACGGTTTTCTCGCCGACCTGATCGTGGTGGTGGCCAAGACTGACCCGACACTGGGCGGCAAGGGCATCTCACTGTTTCTGCTGGAAACCAAAGACGCCAAAGGCTTTAAGGTCGGTCGTATCCTGGAGAAACTCGGCCAAAAAGGCCAAGACACCTGCGAGCTGTATTTTGACGAGGTGCGCGTGCCGGCGGCCAATCTGCTCGGCGGCGTAGAAGGCAAAGGCTTTGCCCATCTGATGAGCGAGCTGCCCTATGAGCGTCTGATGCTGGGCATCGGCGGCATGGCCATCATCGAGCATGCGCTGGAGATGACCGTCGCCTATACCCGCGAGCGCAAAGCCTTCGGCAAACCGCTGATCGAGATGCAAAACACCCGCTTTAAACTGGCCAACGTCAAAGCGCAGGCCGTGCAGGCACGTGCCTTTGTCGATAACTGCATTCAGTTGATGATCGACGGCGAGCTGGACACTGTGACCGCATCCATAGTCAAACTCAACGTCAGCGAGCTGGAGTGCAAAGTCATCGACGAATGCCTGCAGTTTTTTGGTGGCTACGGCTATATGCTCGAATACCCGATCAGCCAGATGTACGCCGATGCGCGGGTGCAGCGCATCTATGGCGGCGCGAGTGAGATCATGTTGGAGATTATTGCGCGGTCGCTGTAAGGCGTGCTGCATGTACAAGCCCCCTAGGCGCATTAGTTTAGGGGGCTTTTTTTAAGCCTAAAGCACCGCTGCGTCATGGCGCGACATTGACGCCTCTCTCGATCCTCGTTAAAATTTACATTAGGTCATATGACCTATAAATATTTATCGTAGCAGCGGAGCGTGAGCATGAGTCAAAAAGCCTATGTCGCAGGGGTGGGGATGATCCCGTTTACCAAACCGGGTGCAGGCCCTGCCTATGATGTGATGGGCAGTGCGGCGGCACGACTGGCGCTGGCGGATGCGGGCATCTCCTATG
>JASLJP010000300.1 GCA_030152425.1 Aquirhabdus sp. | reverse complement strand
GCTATTGAAGTCTTCGATGGCTTCATGAATCTGGGCAGCGGTATTCATGACAAAGGGGCCGTAGCCTTCGATTGGCTCATTCAGCGGCTCACCGCTCAGGATCAGAAACACGGCATCACCATTGGCCTCGACGGTAAAGTCACGACCGACCTGATCCAGCATGACGACCTGCGCATCACGGGCGATGGCCTCGCCATTCACCTGCACGGTGCCATGCAGCACGACGACCGCAGCGGTATGGCCTTCCTCAACGCGCAAGTCTATACGTTTGCCCGCAAGAAGTTTGACGTCCCAGACATTGATCGGCGAGTAGGTTTGCGCCGCACCCGTATGGCCCGCATAGCTACCCGCGATGACACGCAGCGTGCCTGCAGCATCTGGCAGCTCCGCCACTGGGATCTGCGCATTGGTGATGGCTTGATAGTGGGCAGGGGTCATTTTGTCTTTGGCAGGCAAATTAACCCACAACTGCACCATCTCAAATGCCCCGCCGGTTTTGGCATATTCAGTCGAGTGGAACTCTTCATGAATAATGCCACTCCCTGCGGTCATCCACTGCACATCACCCGCACCAATCACGCCGCCACCGCCACTGGAGTCACGATGTTCGACCTCACCCTGATAGACGATGGTCACGGTCTCAAAACCACGGTGTGGATGCTGGCCAACGCCGCGCCGTGCGGTGGTGGGGCTAAACTCGGTCGGACCGGCATAGTCGAGCAGCAGAAACGGGCTCATCTCTTTGCCAAAGGTGTTATAGGAAAACAGTGAGCGTACCGGAAAGCCATCGCCCACCCAATGTTGACGTGGGTTGCCATAGGTACCGAGAATTTTTTTCATGATTGCCTCCGGTGTGATGCTGGGTTGATGCTTTGTGATAAAGCAGGTGGATCACACGATTTGAACTAGCATACCGTTAGAACGATAACAGCAGAAGCTGGCAATAATGCACAGTATCGTTCCATGCATGGAACAGAATAGCCCTTGAAAATCGACACCCCTGTAACCTGCAACATCAAGGCGTTACCATCGCACCTGCCTTGCAAAAAAGTAAGTGGTGGGATGCACAGATCCGCCCTAGTGCAAGCCGCCTGAGTTGCGGTATAAGGAATCTAGCGTACGCCCTATCGACGGAGATCTGCCATGAATACATCGCCATCCACGCCATCGACTGATCCCCATGCGCCCTTGCGCGATGATGTACGCCTGCTCGGCCAACTGCTTGGCGACACCCTGCGTCAGCAGGTCGGAGTGGAGCTGTTTGACAAGGTCGAGCTGATCCGCAAACTCGGCAAACACGCCCGCGATGGCGATAGCGCCGCCGCGATCGAGCTGAATCGTGTGCTCGAAGCGCTGGAAGACCACGAGCTATCGCCCGTGGCACGTGCCTTTACCCAGTTTTTAAACCTCGCCAATATCGCCGAGCAGTACCATCGTGTACGACGTCGTAATGCATGGCAGTGCGTCGAAGACAAAGTACCACAGCATGGCTCGCCACAGGAGCTGTTTCCGCGCTTGGCCAGCCACGGCATCAGCGCCGAGCAGATCTGGCAAAGCGCGCAGTCGCTCGATATCGAGCTGGTGCTGACTGCCCATCCCACCGAGATCAGTCGTCGCACTCTGATCCAGAAATATGATGACATCACCGCCAGTCTGGAGCGACTCGACCGCTACAACCTCACCCCGGTCGAGGTCAAAGAAGAACACGCCAAACTCAAGCGCGACATCATCGCCGCATGGCACACCGATGAAATCCGCAGTCATAAGCCGACGCCGGTCGATGAAGCCAAATGGGGCTTTACTGCCATCGAGCAAAGCCTGTGGTTTGCCGTGCCTGATTTTGTGCGCGAGTTTGACGCCAGCGTGTATGCCCATACCGGCAAGCACCTGCCGCTGACCCAAACCCCGATCCGCTTTGCCTCATGGATGGGCGGCGACCGCGATGGCAATCCCAACGTCACGCATAAGGTCACCGAAGAAGTGTTGCTACTGTCGCGCTGGCAGGCCGCCGATCTGTATTGGCGCGATATCGACGCGCTGCGCTGGGAACTGTCGATGGACGACTGCAGCCCTGCGCTGCGCGTGCAGTTGGCCGATCAAGGCATCACCGACAGCACCGAGCCGTACCGCGATATCCTGCGCGAGGTGCGCCGTCGTCTCGGTCGTACTCGCGACTGGGCCAATAGCCGCCTCAAAAACGAGGCCGTCGTCGACGACAGCGACATCTACCTGCATGCCCATGAACTCATGCAGCCACTGAAGCTATGCTATGACTCGCTGATCGCCTGCAATATGGAAGACGTGGCCAATGGCGATCTGATCGACATCATCCGCCGTGTGGCCTGCTTTGGCGTCGAGCTGCTGAAATTGGACATCCGCCAAGAGTCGACCCGCCATAGCGATGTGCTCGACGCCATCACCACCTATCTGGGCATCGGCTCCTATACCCGTTGGAGCGAAGCCGAACGCCGCGCCTTCTTGCTCAGCGAACTGCAAAACCCACGCCCCCTGCTGCCGAAGACCTTGGTCGCGGCAGCAGACAGCACGATCCTCTCGCCTGATGTGCAGGAGAGCCTTGCCACCTTTGACGTATTGGCCGCCCACCCCGGTGAGGCGCTCGGTGCCTATGTGATCTCAATGGCGCGCAGTGCCAGCGATGTATTGGCCGTGATGCTGCTGCAAAAGAAAGCCGGCGTGCAAAAACTGCTGCGCGTGGTGCCGCTGTTTGAGACGCTCGACGATCTGGACAATGCCCCTGGCATCATTGACGACCTGCTGGCCATCCCTGAATACCGCGCCGAGATCCATGGTCACCAAGAAGTGATGATCGGCTACTCCGACTCGGCCAAAGACGCAGGCTTCCTTACCGCCAACTGGGCGCAGTATCGCGCGCAGGAAGCGCTGACCGCCGTGGCGAAAAAGCACGGTATCAAGCTCATCCTGTTTCATGGTCGGGGTGGCTCGGTCAGTCGTGGCGGCGCCCCGACCCATCAGGCACTCCTCGCCCAGCCACCCGGCTCGGTGCAAGGCTCGATCCGCGTGACCGAACAAGGCGAGATGATCCGCTTTAAATTCGGCATGCAGGGCATCGCCATCCGCAATCTCGAACTGTACGCCACGGCGACTATGGAAGCCTCGCTGCTGCCACCTCCCGCCGCCAAACCCGAGTGGCGGGCGCTGATGGCACAGATGACCCAAGTGTCACTCGCCAGCTACCGCCATACCGTACGCGAGACCCCGGACTTTATCCGCTATCTGCGCACTGTCACCCCTGAGCTGGAGCTGCAGCTCCTGCCGCTCGGCTCACGTCCGGCACGGCGCAATACCAGCGGCGGCATCGAATCGCTACGCGCGATCCCGTGGGTGTTTGCCTGGACACAGATCCGGCTCATGCTGCCCGCATGGCTCGGTACCGAGCAAGCCCTCAGTACCGTACTGGCCGACGGCCATGCAGCGACCGTGGCCGAGATGAGCCACGATTGGCCGTATTTCTTTGCCCTACTGGATATGCTGGAGATGGTACTGGCCAAAGCCGACCCGGCCATCGTCAGCTACTATGAGTCGCACCTGACTCACGATCCCGCACTGCTCAGCCTCGGCGCCGAGCTACGCGCACGACTCGCCCAAACCACCACCACCCTCCTGCACGTGACCCAGCGCAAACAGCTGCTGGAAAACACCCCGGTACTGCGCCGCTCGATCTCGGTACGCACACCGTATATCCTGCCCCTACATATGCTGCAGGCCGAGCTGATGCGCCGCCGCCGCGAAGCCGATGGCAGCAAAGCCTATGACCATGCGCTGATGGTCACGATCGCGGGAATTGCCGCGGGGCTACGGAATACCGGCTAATCCCCTGAACATCACCCAAACAAAAAGCCCACTCAAACGAGTGGGCTTTTTGTTGATCATCAACGCGTTACATTGACACCAAGAATCTGGCGTCCCCACGGGGATTCGAACCCCGGTACTCACCGTGAAAGGGTGATGTCCTAGGCCTCTAGACGATGGGGACTGGACGTGCTGTGCGCCTGCTTTATGCAATATGGCGAAGCGGTGCGATTCTAGCGTTTTACCATCGGCTGCGCAATTGTTAATTGCACTTGGCTGACTGGGTGACTAGTTTATAAACGAATACACCGCACCCAGCCTGTTATATCTCTACAACCGCCCTTAGCGGTTCTTGATATACAAGCCCAAAAAAACCAGGACGATCAACAGCCCCATCCCGACGGGCGAGAAGAAAAACCGGCTAAACGATGTACCGGGCACCCCCGACCAGATCTGTACATGCACGGCAGTGATGTTCATATTGGTGGCCTTGACCATGCCCAGCGTCGCCGCGAGCTCCTGATCTTTCTGGAAAGTGCTCGGTAGCGTCTCCGCCGTGACCATAAACACTTTGCCCGCTTTGGCATTATGTTCACTCAGTCCAGACATCGGTTTGGCGACCGTGACGCCTTCGCGGTTCATCCACCCGCCGGTCCACATACTGATCGCATCACCATCGTTAATCGCACTGCCCGTCACCGTGACCACCATGCGATAGGGATTATGCTGCGCACTGAGCTGAATGCCATCACTGGCCCAATCCACGCTCTGACCAGCCATCATGCTGATGATCGGCTCGCCGGGCATCGGCTTACTGGCTTTGTGCGTGGCGTACTTGGCGACGATGTCATCCGGCACATCGAACTCGGCGACCAACTTATCACCATAGTCATGGCTATCCCGCTTGGGAATACCATCGGCCGCATAGACGGGGGCTTGCACCACTAAAAACAGCAATGCAAAAATGAAGTGCAATTTCATGGATATCCTTGGTCATCATTCCGAGATGTTATGTTTAGGGTGCCGCACAGCGTATTCTGGATGTTAAATCATGCTGAATTAAACACGGAATTCTGTCGCTAAACAATCACCTGTACGGTATGAAACGCATTATTCTCATTCACGCTCATGTGGATTTGCACCGGCAGAAACAGCCCGATCAGTTGGGCTTGGGTACGCGTATGATCACTGATCACGCGACAGCGATCGTTTGCGCAAATATCTGGCGCGCTTTGGCCTGACTTGTGAAAAAATTCAGGCGCAGTGAGCGGCTACCACAGCTCGCCTTCACGCCATTCGGCGGACAGATTGTCCTCGACATCGAGCGGCGGCGTCTTGGCTAAGCGATGAATCATCACCACGTCATCCGGTGTTTCGATGAGATCGACGCCCTGACGGATATAGAGATCGCCCTGCCACAGCGCCCAGCCGAGGCGCCCATAAAATGCCGACTCGGCAGGCGACAGTGCCGCAAGCGTATAGCGCTGTGTCTGCTGCACCGCAGCCAGCAAATGACGCATGAGCGTCGATGCCAAGCC
>JASLJP010000293.1 GCA_030152425.1 Aquirhabdus sp. | reverse complement strand
TGTCGACCCGCTCGCTGACCCGCAACGGTGAGGTCGTGACCCTGACCACTGGCGAATTCGCCGTACTGAAAGCGCTCGTGCAGCATCCGCGTGAGCCGCTGACCCGTGACAAACTGATGAACCTCGCGCGTGGCCGGGAATGGGGCGCGATGGAGCGCTCGATCGACGTACAGGTGTCGCGCCTGCGCCGCCTGATTGAAGAAAACCCGGCTCATGCACGCTATATCCAGACCGTCTGGGGCGTGGGCTATGTGTTTGTGCCCGATGGCGCGGAGTAACCCCCTGCCCGCACGCCATCGCGCAGCTTTAGGATCTCATGTGAATGCCGACTGAACCCCTCGATGAGTCTGGCGATCCCACCGCGCCCCGCACCGACCCAGGCACAGGGCGCAAACAGCCGCGCGTGTTTGGCGGCATTCGAAAACGTATCCAAGCCCTGACGCGACTGTTTACCACGCCGCTCAAGCGGCTAAAACCCAACTCGACCGCCGTGCGGACCACTCTGCTGGTGTCGACCGTGGGTCTGTTTAGCCTGTTTATGTCGTTGGCTTTTTTTTGGCGCACGCTGTATCTGCCCGAGATCCGTCAGCACGCCCACTACCTTGCTATCAACTTAGAGCTGATCCGCGAAGCCGATCAGCAGGTGCTCATTGACCCCTTTGCGCTCGACATCCATGAGTGGATCTTGGAGCGGGTCGGCGTGGAGTTTATCCGCGACCCGAGTAAATTCCCGAGCCAGCGCACCAATCCAGTCGCCAACTTCTTTACCAGTGAACTGTCCAAAGAGCTATCGGTCGAACTCAAAGAGCCAGTCGTGGTCTACTTCGGCTTTAAACCCACCCCGCAGCTATGGATTCACTTCCCATCACTCGGTGAAGTATGGATTCGTGAACCGCTGATGTTCTACGCCCAATACGATGCGGCGTTGATCATCGCGTGGCTGCTGGGCATTCCCCTGCTCACCTCGCTGGCGATCCTGATCTTGGTGCGCCAGCTCAACCGTCCGCTGGCACTGCTGCAGACCTCGGCGCGGCGCTATACCATCACTGGCGAGACACCCAAGCTGCGCGTCGACTCAGGGCCGGTCGAGATCCGGCAGGTGAATGCCGCGTTTAACCAGATGATCAGCTCGCTGGAGCAAGCCGCGCGTGACCGGACCATCATGCTGGCCGGGATTTCGCATGACCTGCGCACACCGCTGACCCGCATGCGCCTCACCGCCGAGCTGATGCCGGATGAAGAGCTGCGTGAAGGCATGGTGTATGACATCGATGATATGGACGAGATCTTGGCGCAGTTTATTTCTTATATGCGCGATGGCTCGGACGAAGAAGCCCACTCCACCGACCTCAATCAGATCCTGCAAGAAGTGGTCGTGCAGTATAAAGGCTCACAAATCCTCTATCAGCCCCAGTGTCTGCCGCATATCTCGCTGCGCTCGCTGTCGATCAAACGCATGGTTGGCAATATCGTCAACAACGCGCTGCGCTATGGTCGGGAGCCGATCTATATCTCCACCACCCTGCTGCCGACCCAACTGATCCTGACCATCCGCGACTGCGGCAAAGGCATCAAAGAGTCCGAACTCCACACCCTGACCGAGCCTTTTGTTCGCGGCGACAGCGCCCGTACGACCCAAGGCAGCGGTCTGGGACTGGCGATCGTCAAACGTATCGCCGGCCTGCACGGTGGCAGTGTCAATGTACGCAATCATCAGGAAGGGGGGCTGGAAGTCAGCGTCTCGCTGCCGGTCAAAGCCAGCAAGATGGTGAGCTTTAATCATCGCCCGCGCAAAACCAGTCTGGTCAAATCTATCCTGCCGGACAGCACACCGCCAGAGTCGAAAGACCTTTAAGACTGTGCGGGTGGCAGGGCAAATATGATGGGACAGCCCTTATAGCCCGCTTGCTGCTGGATCGCATCTTGCTCCCCAAGCAGTTGGGCATACACACTGCGGTCATCTATCGACGATTCGCCCGAGCTAAACGACACGCTCGGACTCCAACCCCAGCCCCAGCCATTGTACCCAAAACTACCCAGCCCCCAGCTCATGCCGGAGTAGCGGGTACGTGGCGCTTCTACGCCGCGTTTGAGATACAGACTGACGCGTTGATATTCCTGATGCAATGCTTCGCAACTCAAAGGCTGGTATTTCATCGGGGAAACATAAGCCGGTCGTACGGGATTACTCGCACAGCCTGCGATACCAAGCACGCCACCCGCCAAGACGGCAGCGACCGCATTCATCCGCATGCGTGGGATAACCAGACGATAACCCGGTGCTGGCATAATCACTCTCCTTCGACGACCGGCGCTATTCCGCTGGTCTTACACCATTTCGTCATACAGCTCGTTGAACGCCACAGTCAGCTTATGCTCCGGTGCGAGGTGGATCAGCGGCTTATTCTGTTGATGCGACTCTTTCATGATCACCGAGCTGGGCAGCATGCTGCTAAACACCGGCAGACCTTGGTCTTTTAAGTCTTGGACAACTTTTTGCGGCAGGGTGGCGCGATTTTGGTATTGGTTGACCACGATGCCTTCGACCGACAGGTTGGCGTTATGGTCGTTTTGCGACTCGATCACATTTTCCAGCAGCGTCATCAGCGCACGGCTGGAGAACACGTCACAGTCAAACGGGATCACCACTTTGTCCACCGCGATCAGCGCAGACAGGGTATAAAAGTTAAACGCTGGTGGGGTGTCGATAAACACTTCGTCAAACTGATTACTGATGGCATGCAGCGCATCACGCAGCTTGAAGATCTTGTGTTTGCTTTGCAGCGCATGCTCCATCTCACCCAGCTCCGGGCTGGCAGGAATGACCATCAGGCGCTCAAAGTTGGACGGGTGGATATAGGCGTCGAGGCCTTTTTCTTTGTGCTTCAGCAGATTGCCCAAACCGCCCATCAGACCTTTATTCGGCGTGCTATTCAAGATTTCGGTAAAAAAGTTACCGATATTGGGTTCTAAGATGGGGTTGTTTTGACCGTGGGTGGCTTTTTCACCCAGCAGGTATTGGCTCGAATTACACTGTGGATCCAGGTCGATGACCAGTGTCCGTTTGCCGCGCGCTGCCGCGATCGCAGCCAGATTGACCGTGATGCTGGATTTACCGACACCGCCTTTTTGATTAAAGATCACCCGACGCATCACACACTCCCTATAAATCCGTCTTTCGTTGTCGTGTAGGCGCAGCACCACTGCCAGCGCCCGTTATGGTTTAAATCTATTGCGCACCCGTCACGGCAGGACTCACACTCCCGCTGACCGGTTGGTTGGCCTGACTGGTCAACAAAAATCCGCCCGGCTTGGCGACGATCAAAAACAGGATCGCGCCATAACACAGCGCACCGCCCAGCAAACCGATATTCTGCAGCGCCACCGAGCTTTTGGCACGAAAGGCGAAGACTGAAAACACGATGGCCAGTACAAACAGCCCGATCTTGGCAAACAGGTAGTAGGGATAGATCGGCAACTGGGTCAGCAACCACAGCCCCGCCAAGATCAGCACCAGCCAGATGGCGTGCGACACGATCTTGATGATCCGTGCCAGACGCACCCCCTCAGCCGCAGCGAGTTTGGTCTGCTTACCGCCGGGCTGCACACTCATGCGCATACGACGCTTGAGCAGCAACACCGCCTGCACGATAAACAACAGTACCGTCAGCATCCCCGCCGACATATGGATAATCTTGATCAGCATGTCTTACTCCACCCCAGCGCCATGGGCCGCCATCAGGCCATTTAAAACGAGATAAATCACTATACGTAAACTATTTTGCATGGGCACACAGTGGGCTATCGACCGACTGACCCTGCCACTCGGCAGGTGCATAGGCATGAATAGCCAATGCATGAATCATGCCCGGCGACAGCAGATCACCGGCTGCGGCATAGACCTTTTGATGGCGCTGCACCGAGCGCAGGCCGTCAAAAACTGGGCTGACGATCGTGACCTTAAAATGACTTTCTTTGCCCGGAAAATAGCCCCCGTGACCGCTGGATTCATTGACGATCTGCAGGATATCGGGCACTAACACCGTCAACCGCTCGGCGAGCTGCGACGCTGTGGTCGGCGTATGAACGTCTGTCATCACCGTCTCCTTGATGAATGGCGCATAGAATAGGGTCTAAGTTTACAGGGAATCCGCCCCCAAGCGCAGTACTTTGTACAGCAAACACACGGATCAGGTCTGCAAAAGCAACCGATCGCAGCGGCCGATGGATTTAACCAGCGAGAAATGACGATTGGTCATTTTTTGAATCATCAGTGTGAAGTTTTCTTGACACCCCAAGATTTATCGCTAGAATAGCCACACTCGCGGGAATAGCTCAGTTGGTAGAGCACAACCTTGCCAAGGTTGGGGTCGAGAGTTCGAGTCTCTTTTCCCGCTCCAGATTTGATGTGATCACAATTAAAGCCAGACGGATGTTCTGGCTTTTTTTGTTTTTAGCGTTCAAAACACTTAACTTTTAGGTCACGGCCATCTGCAACACCACAGTGATGGCGTATACTTAGCAGTCTATAGCGCTCCTGCCCGCAAGGCTTGCACCCTACGTAAGCAGTCAGAGCCACTATCCAGATCGTTTAACCCGCTGACAGCAGGAGTGATGACATGTCATCGCAGGACACCCCCCGTATTAATAGCCCCCGCATTCACGGCTCTATCGTTGCCATCGTCACCCCGATGCTGGACAACGGCTTGGTCGACTATGACGCCCTGACCAAACTGGTCGAGTGGCATATCGCGGAAGGGACCGACGGGATCGTCGCCGTGGGCACCACGGGTGAATCCGCCACGCTCGATGTGGTCGAGCACGCCAGCACCATCGAACATGTCATCAAAGTCGCGGGCGGCCGTATCGCCATCATCGCCGGAACTGGTGCCAACTCGACACGCGAAGCGATCGAGCTGACCCACACCGCCAAGAACCTCGGCGCCGATGCCGCCCTGCTGGTCACCCCGTATTACAACAAACCCACACAAGAAGGCCTGTATCAGCACTACCGTGCCATTGCCGAAGCAGTTGATCTGCCACAGATGCTCTATAATGTGCCCGGCCGTACCGGCGTGGACATGCACAATGACACCGTGGTGCGTCTGGCCGAAGTCGACGGCATTTTTGCGATCAAAGATGCCACCGGCGACCTGACCCGTGGCGCGGATCTGATCAACCGTCTGAATGCATTGCCAAATGGCGGCATCGACGTGTTTTCCGGTGATGACGCGACGGCCTACCGCCTGATCGGCCTCGGCGCCAAAGGCAACATCTCGGTCACCGCCAACGTTGCACCGCGCATCATGCACGAGATCTGCATCGCTGCGGCCAACGGAGATGCGGCCAAAGCCGAACAGCTCAACCAACAAATCGCCATTTTGCATCAGATTTTGTTCTGCGAATCCAACCCGATTCCGGTCAAATGGGCACTGGGCGACATGGGCAAAATCGGTTTTGGCACCCGTCTGCCGCTGACCGTTTTGGCTGCAGAATACCAACCCGCCGTTCACGCAGCACTGCTTGAATCCGGCGTTTTGCCTCGCTAGGATTGCAGCGTGATCCGCTTGGCCAAACGCATGCGGATCTCCCCTTTTTTAGCGCAGCATTTGCATTGCAGGTGCATCATTGAGAGACAAGATTATGCAGCAACGTGGTCATCGTTTGAGTGTGTTGGTCATGATGGGCGCACTCGGCGTCGCGTTATCAGGCTGTAGCCGCCTTAGTGTCAGCAATGGCTCGATGGACTATACCCGCGCCCAAAGCATCGCGCCGATCACCGTGCCCGACGCGTTGCAGACCCGTCAGATCGCCCCGCTGTATCCAGTGCCCAATGTGCCGATGAACGATGCCGCCAAGCAACTGGTGCTGTCCAATGCCAAAGGCAACCGCTATCAACTGCCAAAGCCTAAACCAGTCGATGCGGCACTGATCCCGCAAGAGCTGGACACTGGCGTCACTCCATCGCAGCCTCTGCTGGTGGTCGATGGCAATGGTTTTCCGATCCTGAAAATCTCCGGTGACAGCAGCAAGATCTGGGATGCCATCGGCCGTAGCCTCAGCGTCTCGAATACCGTGATCGTCAGCAGCAGTGTCGCGGCCAGCCGCTACGACATCAAACTGGACAGCGCTGTGTATCAACTGCGCCTCGGCCGTATCGGCAATGTCACCACCGTGACCCTGCAAAAAGCAGACGATACGATGGCTGACCGAGCTATTGCGACGGAACTACTGGAACGTATAGGCCAAAACTGGTCATAATAGCCCTTAGAGTTCGTCACCTGTATTTATAAATTATTCACCCAGCTCGACTTCAAAAAAGACGCATTTATTGGACCCAGATTCATGCCCACACAAACTGTTCAAAAACAAGCACTCCTCTACACTGGCAAAGCAAAATCAGTCTATGAATCTGACGATGCCGACCGCTTGATTCTGGTTTTCCGCGACGATACCTCGGCCTTTGACGGCAAACGTGTCGAGCAACTGGCACGTAAAGGTCGAGTCAACAACCTGTTTAACGCCTTTATCATGCAGAAACTGGCTGACGCGGGCATCCCGACCCACTTTGAGCAACTGTTGACCCCAGATGAAGTGCTGGTCAAACGCCTGACCATGATTCCGGTCGAGTGCGTGATCCGCAACTTCGCCGCCGGCAGCCTGTGCCGTCGTCTGGGTATCGAAGAAGGCCGCGAACTCACCCCGCCGACCTTTGAGCTGTTCTATAAAGACGACTCCTTGGGCGATCCGATCGTCAACGAATCCGTTGCGATCACGTTGGGTTGGGCGACCGCTGAACAACTCGCCACCATGAAAGCACTGACCTATCAGGTCAACGACGTGCTGCAAAAACTGTTTGATGCCGGCAACATGATGCTGGTCGACTTTAAACTTGAATTCGGCGTATTCCATGGCCAGATCATCTTGGGCGACGAATTCAGCCCAGACGGCTGCCGCCTGTGGGACAAAGACA
>JASLJP010000263.1 GCA_030152425.1 Aquirhabdus sp. | reverse complement strand
AGAATATTAGCGTGCAACTCAGCGAGAATGTGCTTGCACATAGTCACGCAAGGCTTCGTCAACTTTAGTCTGCCAGCCTGCACCCGTTGATTTGAAATACTCCAGTACATCCGCTGATAAGCGAATACTGGTCGCAATCTTAGTGGGTGCTTTTTGAGTACCACGTACCCGCACAGTGCCGAGGACCGTTGCACCACGTTTCATGACCGCGCCATCCCAGTCGTCGGGCATCGTGATTGGGTTATCTTCATCATGGGCAATATCCGCATCTCGAATTGCGGTAAGGCGCGCTAAATCAGTATGGGTAGTGCTTCCAGTAGACTTTTTGCTCATGTCGGTCTGCCTTACGTATAGAAATGATGTGGTCAGATTCATCCCGTGGGGTGTGTACCACCAGGACAACCACGATATCGCCTAATAGCCCTAAGGTCTGATAGCGCGTTTCGCCGTATTGTTCGCGCGTATCTTCACGGGTAATGGTAAATCCGTTGAGGATGGACTCTGCGTCGATGAAGTCAATGCCGTGCTTTTCAATATTGCCTAATCTTTTGGCTTCATCGTAGCTAATCATCGGCGATGCTCGTTAAACACACACGCTAATTGTATATACAGACAAAGTCTGAAATCAAGCTAATTGTATTTACGATTTGATTTATATTTACCCACTTTCTGTTGTACGTGGTCTCAGAAAAACTAAACCCCAAACCGATTCACACTCGGAAAATCGAGCAAGATGCGCATCTCTTGGATGAGACGGGCGAGATGGTTGCGGTCACGGACGAGGATGGAGATATTGGTGCCTTCTTCGTGGCTCTCTAAGCGCTCTACTCCGCCTTGAAACTGGCGGATGAGATAGATGACTTGGGTACTTTCTTCGTCGGTGATCGGACGGTCGATCTTCAGGTGGACGGGGAAACGGGGATCGGTGTCGGTGGTGGTTTGCCAGCTCAGGCGCACGACGTTTTCCGGATGGCGCGCCAGCTCGTGAATCAGGTTACGACAGCGACGTCGGTGAACGACCAGACCGCGACGGGTCAGGTGGCCGTCGATACGGTCGCCCAAGATCGGGATACAGCACGGTGCATAGCGCACATCCAGCCCATCCGTGCCTTCGATCAGGTTATTCGACGAGATGGCAGGTGGTACGGTGGATACCGCAGGATGCTCGGCAGACAGGTGCGACAGTAGACGTGTGGCGACCATCTGCGGCAGCAGTGCGCCGACCGCGATCTTTTCAAACAGTTGCTCGGAGTCTTTGAGGTGCTGCCAGTTCAGCACGCCGTGCCAGTCTTCATCGGAGAGCTGCTTGAGGTCGATCTGATAGAGCTGTAAGGCACGCGCGAGGGCTTGCTGTCCCAAGGTAATGCGGTCGGTCGGGTTAGAGGCTTTGAGCACCTGCTGGATCGCGCGGCGCGCCTTGCCGGTGTTGACAAAACCCAGCCAGTCGGGGTTTGGCGTGGCCATGTCGTCGGTGGTGATTTCGACCACTTGACCGGTCGACAGCGGGGTCGCCAGTGGACACGGCACGCCATCGACCTTGGCACCGACGGCATGGTTGCCGAGGTACAGGCTGGCGGCATAGGCAAAATCGACCATGCTGGCGCCCATCGGCAGCTCATGTAGATCGCCATCTGGAGTATAGACCGAGATTTTTTCACGGTGCAGATAGTCGAGCAAGGCATCAAACGTATTGGTGGCGCAGTCTTTGTCGATCAGTTCGCTGAGGTTGCGCAGTGAGGCTTGGATCGCGGAGCGGGAGGACTGCGGTGCAGTCTCACCCATGACTACGCCAAGCTGGGCGGTCTGGCGCATCAGCTCGGTGCGTAGCGTGATGTCGAGACGGCCGCGCTCGTCGGACAGCGACAACAGCAGGGCTTGATTGCCACCCGGCATCGGGCTACGAATATGGTCGGTCAGCTGTGACCAGACGAAATGCTCGCGCACCACGGCGGCCAGTTGGTCACAGGCGGCGACGGTATCTAGCTCGATTTCATACGCGTGAGTATGCAGCAGGGTGGGAATGTCGGCGTGTTCGTTGAGAAAGCGTTGATACAGCGTAATGTCGTTGTTGATCGGTTTCGGTGTGCCGTGCAGCCCTTGGGCATTGATAAACTGGCTGATCTCTCCAGCCCAATGTGCTTTGGTTTGCTGTCGATCGGCAGCCGTACGCTCCAGCTCGTCGTGCAGGCGTTTGAATTGCTCGGGTTCGAGATTTTCATAGCACAGCAGCTCGAGCTGGTCGGCGATTTCATTGACCCCGACGAGGCGACCCATCGGCACGAAGATATTCAGGGTCTCGGAGGCGATGGCGTGGCGGCGCTCGGGTTTGAGCGCAGACAGGGTCGACATATTATGCAGGCGGTCGGCGAGCTTGATCACGATCACACGGGGGTCGTGGAGCGTCGCGGTGAGGATCTTGCGCAGGGTGGCAGCTTTGTTGTCGTTTTTGTCGTTGGAGACGGTGAGCTTGGTCAGGCTATCGACCAGATTGGCCACCGTAATGCCAAAATATTCGGTGATTTCTTCTTTGGTGACTTCGGTGTCTTCGATCACATCATGCAGCAGCGCGGCCATCAGGCTCTCGGTATCGAGACGCATATGACCGAGCACTTCGGCGACGGCGATGGGATGGACGATGTAGGGTTCGCCGCTTTTGCGCGTCGCGCCGATATGAGCGGCGTTGGCAAAAGCGCACGCTTCCATGACATGTTCGATTTGCACATCTGACAAATATTTACGCAGCGTCGCCCGCAGCCGTTCGGTCAGGCTCGGAAGGTCAGTCCAACCTGAAGTCAAAAAGCCTGCTTTCGAGAAAGCAGAATGCTGGACACGTTCTTGATTTAATTCAAGTTCGCGGTCTGGCGTCGCGGTAATCATCTATGCTCAACTGGGCAATATGGCGCTAAATAGCAAGACCTTTTAATGAAACGCATATCGGCATTGAAGTCAATGCTTATAAGTAATTTTTTTATGCTCAGCAATTAACCATGTAACGGATTTTACTGATATGCCGTGCTGTTTGCGCCCTTACTAGTGAGGTCGTTTGAGCGCGCGGGTCGATGCTGGATTGCAGTAAAGCGCTGCAGAATGCTTTATCATATTCAACTCCTATTCATCGACCGAATTCATCCGCGCTCATGGCCATAGACATCTCGATCCTCCCGCCCGTCGATACCAGCAAAGCCACAACTGCGCCGCTGCTCGAACTGCTGGCGATCATGCAGCGCTTGCGCAAGGACTGTCCGTGGGACAAAGCACAGACCCCGCAGAGTCTGACGCGCTATGCCATCGAAGAAGCCTACGAGGTCGAGGCGGCTATTCAGAGTGGCGATATCGACCATATCCGCGATGAATTGGGCGATCTGTTGCTGCAGGTGGTGTTTCAGGCGCAGATGCATCAGGAGGCCGGGCAATTTAATTTTTTTGACATCGCGCAAACGCTGTCGCAAAAGCTGGTACGCCGTCACCCGCACGTATTTGGTAACGACACGGCCGCCAGCGCAGCGGATGTGAATGTGCTGTGGGAACAGGTCAAGTCGGTCGAACAGCGCAGTAAAGCGGTACAGAAATCCTTGCTGGATAACGTCAAGCACGGCCCTGCCCTGATCCAAGCCCAGTCCTTGCAAAAGATCGCGGCGAAAGTCGGCTTTGATTGGCCGGATGTGCAGGGTGCACGCGACAAACTGACCGAAGAACTGGCCGAACTCGACGAAGCCATCGCCGCTCAAGACCCAAGCAAGATCGAAGATGAACTCGGTGATGCCTTTTTTGCCCTCGTCAATGTCGCCCGTAAATCAGGCATCCAGTCGGAAAGCGCGATACTGGGCACCATTGCCAAGTTTCGTCGCCGCTTTGGCTTTGTCGAGACGGGTCTGGCGGCGCAAGGGCTACGCCTTGAAGATGTCGATTTAGCCGCCATGGATAGCTTATGGGATGAAGCCAAACGGTTGGAGCGATCGCTCGCCGTGGATGAATTCGCCCCAAGCACCGCACGGGGGAGCAATCCGACCTCATGAATGCACACGTCGCAGCGCCGCTCAACCTGATCGATCCCTATGCGCGGGTCATCAAGTATGTACGCCTGTCGGTGACGGATCGCTGCGATTTCCGCTGTGTGTATTGTATGGCCGAGGATATGCAGTTTTTGCCGCGTGAGCGTGTGCTTAAGCTGGAAGAGATTGTCCGGCTGGGTAAAGTATTTGCAGGCCTTGGCGTCGAGACGTTCCGCCTGACTGGGGGTGAGCCGCTCATCCGCCGTGATTTGCCGTGGTTGGTCGAGCAGCTAGCCCAGCATGGCGAGGTAGTGATGACCACCAATGGCGCCCGGCTCGATCAGTTTGCCGCCCCGCTAAAATCTGCCGGACTATCACGCCTCAACATCAGCCTCGACACGCTGGATGCGCAGCAATTTGCCGAGCTGACCCGCACCGGCAAGCTGGCCGATGTGCTGCGCGGTATCGATGCAGCGCAGGCGGCGGGCTTTGCCATCAAACTGAATGTGGTGATGATGAAGGGGCGTAACGATGATCAGATCCTGCCGCTGGTTCGCTTTGCCCAAGATCGCGGCTTTGACTTAAGCTTTATCGAAGAGATGCCGCTGGGGGTGATCGACGAGCATTCCCGTCAGCTCGCCTTTATGGCCAGCGACGACGTGCGTGCCGTGATTGCGTCTGAATTTAGCCTGTCTCCAAGCCTGCACCATACCCGTGGCCCCTCGCGCTATTGGCAGCTTGCAGACTCCCCGACCCGGATTGGCTTTATCTCGCCGCATAGTCATAATTTCTGCGGCGACTGCAACCGCGTCCGCGTGACCAGTGAAGGTCGACTGCTGCTGTGTCTGGGCAATGAGATCGGCACTGACTTACTGCCACTGCTGCGTGCGGATACAGCCGATGCACAGTTGGTCGAGCGCATCAAAACCGCGTTGCTGATGAAGCCGGAAAAGCACCATTTTGATGAACCGGATGCGCCGCAAATCCTGCGTTTTATGAACATGACCGGTGGTTAGTACGACGCACCGTGTATGGCCGTTTTTGGGATTCAAATACGAATGGATGCGGCAAGTTAGCTGGAATGTAGTATGATTAACATTCT
>JASLJP010000231.1 GCA_030152425.1 Aquirhabdus sp. | reverse complement strand
TAAAGTCCTGCAACAGTTGCGGTTCGCTCGATGTTGCCGCCAGCTTGCCATCAAATTTCTTGCTGATAAAACCGGCACAGCGGCTGGCGATATTGACCACCTTACCGACCAGATCACTATTCACTTTGAGGGTGAAATCTTCCAAATTGAGGTCGATGTCTTCGACGGTATCGGACAGTTTGCTGGCAAAGTAGTAGCGCAGGTATTCTGGGTTGAGGTTCTCCAGATACGTCTCAGCCTTGATAAAAGTGCCGCGTGACTTGCTCATCTTTTCTTTATTGACGGTCAGGAAGCCATTGGCAAAGATCGCCGTTGGCGTACGATAGCCCGCCCCTTCCAGCATCGCCGGCCAAAACAGTGAATGGAAATAGACGATGTCTTTCCCGATAAAGTGGTACAGCTCAGTCGTGCTGTCTTTGCCGAAATACTCGTCAAAATTCAAGTCAGCACGTTTGTTACACAGGTGCTCAAAGCTGGCCATATAGCCAATCGGGGCATCGACCCAGACATAGAAATATTTATTCGGCGCATCTGGAATCTCAAAGCCAAAATACGGCGCATCGCGCGAGATATCCCAGTCGGTCAGACCTGACTCAAACCACTCGCCGAGTTTGTTGCTAATGCTCGGTTGTAGACGACCTTCGCCGCGCGTCCACTCCTGCAGGAAGTCCGAGAAATGCGGTAATTGGAAGAAATAATGCTCCGACTCTTTCTCAATCGGCGTAGCGCCACTTAAGGTCGAAAACGGATTCTTCAGTTCGGTGGCATTATAGGTACTGCCGCAGACTTCACAGGAGTCGCCGTACTGATCCTTGGCTGCACACTTCGGGCACTCACCTTTGATAAAACGGTCGGCCAGAAACAACCCCTTTTCGGGATCAAATAGCTGACGTACCGGACGCGCAGTGATATGACCCGCATCGCGGTTGGCAATGTAGATCTCACTCGAGCGTTTACGGTTTTCTTCACTATGGGTGGAGTGGTACTGGTCAAAGCCAACAAAAAAGCCTGCAAAATCGCGCTCATGTTCACGCTGCACCTGAGCGATCTGCTGTTCAGGCGTGACGCCATTGGCTTCCGCTTTAAGCATGATCGCTGTACCGTGCGCGTCATCACCGCACACATAAGTGACCTGATGGCCTTGGGCACGCATCGCACGTACCCAGATATCGGTCTGGATATAGCCCACCAAATGACCCAAATGGATGGGCCCATTGGCATACGGCAATGCGCTGGTGACTAGGATTTTGCGGGTGCTACGGCCTGCGGGCGCTGCATTGCTTTGATGAAAAGCATTCTCTGACACGGACTTTACTCATATTTATTACCAATATGACTAATATAGCAAAACTAAGCTTTAATCGCCTGTGCTATTGTCGCCCGGAATTGATAAAATTAGCACCATCACGAATAAAGCCGCATCGCGCGTCTCAGGAAAACCTCATGCTTGACCGTCTAAAAAACCTTTTTGCCCACCCAGCCGCCACATCTGACACTGCGCAAAAAGCCCCCGAGGTACTAGCCGCTGAGCCGAATGACGCCGCAATCCAAGCACTGCTAGCTACCACTCTGTTTGAAAACTCGACCCACAATATCGCTGACGCCATCACCCAACAAGACCGCGTGGGCAACACACTGAACCTCAGTATCAAACTGCCGATCGGCTTTAAAGGCGACCCACAGGCGCTGCACGACAATCTCGCCAACAGCCTAGAGCCGCTCGGTATCGCAGAGATCAACCTTCACTTGGTACAGCAAAAAGCCTCGGGCGACGCCAAAGCTGCCGCCCAGCCCGCGCCCGCCAGCAAACTGCCCGTCGTCACCGATGCCAGCGCACCGGTACCGACCTCTACACCGACGCGCCCCGTACCCCCGACCCAAACCGAACTTAAAGCACATCCGCGCATCCGTCACATCATCGTCGTGGCTTCTGGTAAAGGCGGTGTGGGTAAATCAACGACCGCAGTCAACCTTGCGCTCGCCTTGCAAAAAACCGGCGCCAAGGTCGGCATGCTCGACGCCGATATCTACGGCCCCAGCATTCCAACTATGCTCGGCGTCGCCGGCCGTACGCCGTTGATCGAAAATGATCAGTTTGTGCCGATTGCTGCCCACGGCCTCGCCGTCCTCTCTATCGGCAATCTGACCGGTGATGACAACACCCCGATCGTCTGGCGCGGTCCGAAAGCGACTGGCGCACTGATGCAGTTATTCGGTCAAACCAACTGGCCCGAGCTCGACTACCTGATCATCGACATGCCACCCGGCACTGGTGACATCCAGCTCACCCTCGCCCAGCGCATCCCAGTATCTGGCGCAGTCATTGTCACCACCCCACAACACATCGCACTACTTGATGCGCAAAAAGGCATTGAGCTGTTTAACAAGGTCAATATCCCCGTGCTTGGCGTGATTGAAAACATGGCATTGCATGTGTGTAGCCAATGCGGCAACGTCGATGAGATCTTTGGTGCAGGCGGCGGCGAGTTACTGGGCGAAAAATACCACGTGCCGCTGCTGGGTCGCCTGCCACTCGCCAGCTCCATCCGCATCAACGCTGACACCGGCACCCCGAGTGTCGTCGCAAATGACGCCGC
>JASLJP010000226.1 GCA_030152425.1 Aquirhabdus sp. | reverse complement strand
TGCACCACCCAGACTAACCGTGGCAGTCCCTGCATCAACAGTGGTGCTCCCACCGATGGTAAGTGCTTGGGTCTGAGTAATGACAGCCGCGGACTTGAGCACCAAATCACCACCGATGGTGAGCGGCGCATCTATGTTGATGCCGCCATGTGCCGTTAGGCTCAGCGCGTTGCTGCTGGCCGAGCTAACAGCAGCATTGACGTTGATATCACCCGCTTGGCCACCTGCATCGGCGGTCATGATCGACACGTTGGTGCTATCGAGGGCGGTGCTGAGTGTGGTTGCGCCGATGCCGCTGCTGGTTTGCGCGCCGTTACCGGCATTGACACTAAAATCAGTCGGGTCGATCAGCCATGTGCCGGTCTTGCCCTGCGCGGCTTGGGTGGTGATGTGGACGTCGTTTGCGACATCGACATGTGCCGCTGAGGTTTCGATCTTACCGCCGTTGCCGCTGGCTGCTGAGGCGTCCAACGTGCCGCCGACGTGGACGGTGCCGCTGTCTTTGTCGCCGATCAGGCGGATGCTGCCGTTTTGGTTGGCAATGGTCTGGGCTTCGATGATGCCGTCATTATTGACCACTGCGCGGGTGAGATTGTCTGCGGCTTCTGCGGTGAGGAATACTTTACCGCCATTGGCGCTGATCAGGCCATGATTGGATGCTTCGGCATCGACGGCGCCTTGATTGACGGTGAGGCCGAGCAGGCTGCCGTTATCGAGATGGAGGGTAACTTGTTGGCCTGCGGCCAGTGAGACATTGCCGCCCGGGGCGGTGATATTGCCACTGTTACTGACATTTGCACCCAACAGGGCGACATAGCCACCTTGGGCGGCGGTGATCTTGCCGTTGTTTTGCACGGCTGCGGTGCTGGTGCCGCTAAATTTATAACGTCCGGCGAGCAGGTTTTGGTTGGAGAGGTTTAAGGTCGTGGCGACCAAACCACCAACAGAGACTTGGGCGTTTTGACCAAACAGCACGCCGTTGGGATTGACCAAGAACACCTGACCATTGGCAGAGAGGCCACCCAAGATACTGCTGGCATCTTGACCGACGACGCGGTTTAGGGCGACAGCGCTGCTATTGGGTTGGTCAAAGCGGACTTTTTCACCGCTGCCGATATTAAAGCTCTGCCAGTTCAGGGCGAGGTTTTGACTGGATTGGGTGATGGTGAGGGCGTTGCCGGTCTGGCTAATCTGTCCCTGACCTGCGCTGACATGGCCGTCGGTCGGAAGGGCCCATGCGCTGCCGACCAGTCCAAAGACGCCTGTGGCACATAGAGCGACAGCGCCGGCTTTGCCGGAGGATTTGCCCTGACTACGGCTGGTTTCGGCCACTGCGATCCACAAGTGACGGACTTTGTCCCAGACGAGGCGATAGACGTGATTGAGTGAAGCTGCGCGCATAGGGTACTCCCATGGGAGTGCTGCAGGCGCAAAGGCTTGCTCACAATCCCTGTTTATAAACTTGAAGAAACTGCCTGAATCTATTCAGCGCAGCCGAAAACCATCCTTGAGAAACACGTAACAGATGTACCAATTAGTATTAAATCTATCACAGAATATGCACACGTCTACACCTTTCTTCTTAATTTTTATTATCTACGACATCGCGCATACATGCGGATAGCGATATATTAATAAATGCGATTTTTTAGAAAATTGATGTTTATCAATCACGTCACGACTGACCACAGGCATATTGATCAAATATAAACCAAATCTACTTCAGCCTTAAACATAATGGCGCCAGATGAAGATATATCAGGCTTTTTGCGCCACATAAAAAAGCCATGGGGAGGGGTCTAAATGACACCCTCCCCATGGCATATGCGTAAATCTATGGTCTACGCGTAGGATACAATCGCGCTGCGGAATTAACGCGGTTGCATACGGATACCGCCGTCGACACGGATGCATTCGCCGTTTACATAGCCGTTTTCAACGATAAACACTGCAGTATGGGCGATTTCGTCTGGACGACCGAGGCGTTTTGGATTCAGCACGGTCGCGGCCAGTGAGTCGATGACGTTTTGTTCCATGCTGTTAAACATTGGGGTGTGGATCAGACCCGGGACGATGGTATTAACACGGATGCCATAGGACGCCAGATCACGCGCGATCGGCAGTGTCATACCGACCACGCCGCCTTTCGAGGCGCTGTAGGCAGCTTGACCGATCTGACCTTCATAGGCAGCAACGGATGCGGTGTTGATGATCACACCGCGCTCGCCGTCGACCAATTCGTTTTTGGTCATTTGCTCAGCAGCTTTGGACAGCACGTTAAATGTACCGACCAGATTGACCTGAATGACTTTGTTGAAGTCGGCCAGTGGCAATACGCCGTTTTTACCGACGGTCTTGCCTGCATTACCGATACCGGCATAGTTCATGACGATATGGATCGCGCCGAAATGCTCGACGGTTTTGTTGATCGCAGACTGGACGGATTCTTCGTCGGCCACGTTCACTTTAACGAAAATCACTTTGTCGCCAAAACTGGCAACGGCTTCTGCGCCGGCTGCATCGTTAAAGTCAAAAATCGCAACCTTGGCACCCAAGGAGACAAATTTTTCAACACTTGCCAGACCAAGACCTGACGCACCGCCGGTAACGACGGCAACTTTACCTTCAATTTTCATCGCAAAACTCCAAAGTATAAATCGGGGGATAAACGCAATACGCCTACCGTTGACATGATCAGGCGCTTAAAACAAATTCTGTCTATCGACGGCAGCGTAACGCGCTGCAAATCGATGCGCCCGAAGGGTATCACAGCACGGGCAACCTCTGCGATGGCAACTTTTGCCAAGCGCGTGCTGATTCTTGCCTATTAAAGCTGCAGCGCAGACCCCGACCAAAGGCGGGCACGCAGACGCAAAACTGCCCCAAACCGCGCAACTGTTGCCTCAGCAACACCCGGCTGTGCTTAAGTCATTAACTTAGCGAAATAAACTATAAGGCATAGGACATGGCCGACGTCTCTCGCATCCCGTGATAGGGCGCAGATCCCCCTCTATCTACTCAGTTGCTGCGCCAGCAACAGGCGATCAGCATGTTTTT
>JASLJP010000167.1 GCA_030152425.1 Aquirhabdus sp. | reverse complement strand
TCGCCGATCCCGCCGGTATCCACGACGATAAAGGACTTATTTTCATAAGTCGCATCGCCATACTGGCGGTCGCGGGTCAAGCCGGGCAAATCCGCCACCAAGGCGTTACGCGTCTTGGTGATCTGGTTAAACAGGGTGGATTTGCCGACGTTGGGTCGACCGATCAAAGCAATTACAGGTTTCATGGAGACTCTATTCTTTAAAAAAATTCCCCTCGACCACTTGGCAGAAGGGTTTAACACGACGCTGCACAAAGGCGTGGGCCCTACAGCACCACGCCTTCATCACGGATTCAACGACTGTCGCGCGAATGCCTATCCGCTTATTGCGACTGCCAAATACTTAAATGACCTGAGCTGCTATTGACCAGCAGACGATCACTGACGACGCGCAAGTTGGTGACTTTGCCCGAAGTCCGCACCCGACCGACGATTTTACCTTCAGTCTGCTCGATGATGTGCAGATAACCTTGAGCATCACCGACCACCAGATAACGACCGAGTACAACCGGATTACTGAGATCACGGTAGGCCAGTCGGTCTTGAGTCCAAACCGGTTTACCACTTTGCTCATCCACGGCCAAAATTTTGCCGTCAACGGTTGCAGCATACACATTGCCCAAGCCTTCAGCCGGAGTATGCAAGCTGCTGGCCTCTGCCGTCCAGTTGATTTGCTGGGCGTCGATATTCATCGAGGTCAGTTGGCCTTGATAGCTGACCGTATACAACTGACGACCGGAGACCAGCGGGTCGCCATCGATATCGATCAGGCGCGCCATTTCCGAACTGCCATCGTTGACCGCTACACGGCGCTCCCATTTCGGGACACCCGTTGCCAGATCCAGACCGTATGCACGACCCGATGCACCGGCGAGGATCACCGTATTACCATCAAACAGCACAGGTGCCGAGCTACCCCGGATCGAGATCGAAGGCATCGGAATACTATAGGTCCAAACAGCCAGACCTGTCGTCGCATCGGTGCCACTCACGGTACCGTCATTGCTGATGGTGACGACACGATTACCACTCACCAGCGCAGGCGCAAGGATAGAGGCGCCCGTTGCACGCGTCCAGCGCTGCTTGCCATCGGCTGCTTCAAGCGCCACGACGCTGCCTTTGCCAGTGCTATAGACGACGATCCCATCGGCAGCGGTCACGCCTGCAGTAATGTCTTGCTTCGTTTTGCTTTGCCACAGTTGCTTCCCGGTCGCCGACCAGGCATAGATCCGGTTACGGCTCGCAGCATAGACATTGCCACTTTGCACATCGAGCTGAGGACGCAGTGGGTCAAGTTTGTTTTGCCCACCGATCGAATCCTTCCAGACTTGGGACAACGACGTGGCAGGTGCCGTGATCGTCGGCAGCTTACTCGGTTTATGCACTTCAGGTTTGAAGTCTTTGTTGCTACAGCCCACCAGCGCAATAAGGCTGAAGGCTGTGGCTGCAAGCAGGGAGGTACGAGAGGTAGGCAGATTCATTACGACGCAGCTCCTTGGTCTGGTGTAGGTGCAGCAGATTCAACACTTGGGGTCGGTGCTACTGCCGCAGATTCACGCACCGGCGATGGTGTGGTGATCTCTGCTGGAGACAATCCCAAGGCATTCATCTTCACCTTGAGCAGCTCACGTGGCTGCTGACGCTTGGTCAACGCATCCCAAGCAGCGGTATAGGCTTTTTTGGCACCTTCAGTGTCGTTCTTTTGCAGCAGGATATCGCCTTTTAGCTCATCGCGGCTGGCACTGAATGCAGGGTCGGTCACGTTGTTGAGTGTGGCCAGCGCAGGGTCAAATTTGTTCTGTGCCACCTGCGTCCGCGCCAGACGTACCCACGCAATATTGGTATAGCCCGTGTCTTGTTTTTTCAGTCCGACGGCTTGCGTCAGGGCTTTTTCTGCAGCAGCCCACTCACCCTGTGCAGCGGTGACCTTGGCTTGCAGCAGGAGGGCTTGCATGGCAAAAATACTGTCTGGATGACCTTTGACCAACGTCTGTACATTGGAGATAAATCGGCTCTGTGCCGCCTTATCAGTCGCGGCCAACGTGCTCTCTTCAGCGATTTTCTCATACTGAATCATGGTTTCATCGAGATCTTTGGCCTCGTGTTTCTGCCACAGGCGCCAGCCGAAAAACGCAATCAACGCAACCAGCACCCCCATCAGTACCGAGCTGCCATAGGTCTTTAATAGTCTTTTAAGGCGCTCTACCTGTTCTTCGTCGCTCAAATACTCACTCATTACATCTTCCTTTGTTAAATTCCTAAACTGTTAAATCCATCATACGAGGCGGGCGGCCAGTTGCTCAGCCAGATTCAATTGCGACCAGGTTTCTTGTTCGCCGGTCGCCAACACTTTGACAGTCACCTCGGCAGCGGCTTGCTCTCGCTCACCCAAGATCAGTGCCAGTTTTGCACCAGACTGGTCGGCTTTCTTCATTTGGCTCTTCAGGCTACCCAATGAGCCGGTTTTAATGCGCAGCGCATGGCCGGTCGCTTCAAAGCGATCACGCAGTAACTCTGCCAGTAGCAATGCTTGGTGCTGACAGGCCGGATCGGCCAGTAAAAACACATCACAGTCTGCATGGGCAGCATTGCCTTCAACCAGTTCCAACAGCAACAGCAGACGCTCGATCCCCAGTGCAAAACCCACGGCCGGAAC
>JASLJP010000142.1 GCA_030152425.1 Aquirhabdus sp. | reverse complement strand
AACATTGACTTGGTGGTGGCCAAGTAGCCTAAGCGACGACAAACTGGAAGAGTCGCAAAAAAAACTGATCAAGACGGCCAATAAGTCGCGCAGTCAATATTATCAAGCTGCGGCAGAGCTGGACGCGGTCGAACCGAGCGTTAGGATGGGTAAGCTACTGTCCGCAGCCTGCAAAAATGCCAACCTGACTCGAACGACTGATCAAGTGCCGGAATGGTTTTTATATCTGCTCTTTGATAGCCTTTATACCTCATTCCAAGGCACGGAAACGCTCAATACCATGGCGGCTCGTCCCGGCTGGACAGTGGCCTATTTACAGTCGCTGCTTGCTGTCGATGATATCGCGCCAGAGCGCGTCCTTCCGGCCATCTTTGATCGCCAAGAGGTCGATAGTTACTATCAGGATCGTTTGGAAAACCTACTGGCCTTACCCGATCTGAAAGACTATCTCTATCACAACCTGAGCTTGGTGCAGGCATTGCCCACCCAACTGTCCAGTGAGGGCACGATTACCCTGATCAAAACCTTGGGGGGTGATTCGCGTTTAAAAGACGTATACACCCCCCTACTCGTTAAGCTGGCCGTACATAGTGGTAAAGGCATCCGCACCGAAGCTGAGCGCCAGATTGGTACCATCGACAGTAGCCAGTCGTCTGCCAAACTGGATGCGCTGCTCGTACTCTTTAAAGACGGCAGTAATCCAGAGCGGGTCCGCGCGACCGAGCTGCTGGCACGCAGTGGTGTGGCGGCTCGACCTTTGCTGGTGGCTGCACTCGAAAACGAGGCGGCGAAGACCGTGCAGCAGGCCTTGCAGCAAGCCTTGGCACGTATTGATGCCGAGACCGGGGCACAGGCGGTTAGCCTGCCGGATGTGCCGCCTTTTGTGCCGCTGCCGGATGGGGTGCTGGGTGATTCGGTGCTGGAGATGTTGATCAAGAATCATCAAGAGCTACTGGTTACTGCCCAAGAAGGCGTGGAAGCGGAAAAGATCTATAACAAGGAGCATGGCGGTTCGATGCGCTGGCAACTGCAGCACTATCAAGCGCTGCAAAAGGTCACGCCCAAAGACCTTGAGCAAGTCCTCGCGCTGATCAATGGCGAGAAGACCGGTAAGTTTAAGGTCGATGCGTTTAATATCCTAAGTCATGAAGGTCGTTTGAAGAAACTACCGGAATTCAAAGTGATGCATGCGATGCGGATCATGCAGTCCTCTAGTGCAGTGAATTTTCTGAATTTATTTCACTATCGCCAGTGGCTCAATGACGACAGCATGCGCCAACTGGAGCTGCGTGCCTTTGCCGATGCCTTGCGCCGTGCAGGGCATTACAATCCCAACCGACAGGTGGCTGCACTGTCCTTAACGCCGGGTTGGCAGATGGGCTTGCTTGACTATCTAAGCCCTGATCAGATCTGGCCATTTTTTGCCGATCATCTCGACTTTATTAAAGAAGCGCTGGGGCTGATCCCGTCGCAGTCCGAACGCTATCAAGAGTTTACCGTACGTCAGGGTTTGGATGTGCTCGGCATGTTCCCTGTCCTGCCTGCCGCATTGTTACCCGCGCTGCTGGAGTTGGCTTTGGGCGACAGCAAGACCTATCGCAGCGATGTACAAACACTGCTGGCCAAGCTGCCGGACGTCCGCAATCATGCCGAAGCTGCGCTCACTCACAGCAAACAAGAGATTCGCATTACGGCTGCGGAGTGGCTGGCCGAGATCAATGATCCGGCATCGATCCCCGCATTGACCGCTAGCCTTAAAGCGGAAAAACGCGAAACCGTGCGCGCTGCCCTGCTCACCAGTCTGGAAAAACTCGGCGGAGATATTGCCGCGTATCTGGCACCCGCAGTTTTGCTCAAAGAGGCTGAAAAAGGGCTAACCGCCAAGCCGCCTGCCAGTCTGGCATGGTTTAATTTTGCCGCCTTGCCGACCGCCACGTGGGAAAATGGCGCTGCGGTCGATCCGAAGATCATCCAGTGGTGGGTGATACTGGCGTGCAAGCTCAAAGAGCCGGCGGGCAATGGCTTGCTCAATCGTTATCTCGGCCTACTGTCGCGCGACAGTCAGGCGCAACTGGGTAGCTATATCCTGTATAGCTTTATCGCTCAAGATACGCGTCACCCACCGGAAAGTGATGCCCATGCCCTCGCCCAAGCCGAAGCGCCCGCGCGTCTGCAGATGTGTCTGGGCTGGTATAAGTCCTATCCGCAGTACTACGGCATGTATCAGGACTATACCTTGGAAAAAGCCTATGCCGAGATCAAGCGCGAGCGGCTAGCGGTATACCTCGGTTCGGCGATTGCCGATAAAGGCATCTTGGCTTTGACTTGGGCGACCACCGGCCATGTGCTGGTGAGTACGCTGCAGCAATATATGAAAGAAAACTATCAGCGTCGCAGCCAGATTGAGGCCATGTTGATGGCCGCCGCCAATAGCAATGATCCGATCATTATCCAACTGCTGCTGTCGATCTCGCGCCGTTACCGGACGGCCTCGGTGCAAATCAAGGCGCGCGAGCTGGTACAAGTCATCGCCGACCGCAATGGCTGGAGCAGCGATGAACTGGCCGACCGCACGATTCCAACGGCAGGTTTCGATGAGAGTGGTGTGTTGACCTTGTACTACGGTGAGCGTATCTATACGGCGATTATGGATGGCAGTTTCAAAATCCTGCTGCGGAGTCCGGAGGGCAAAGACGTCAAAGCCCTGCCCGAGCCGCGCAAGACCGATGATCCAGAGCTGATCAAAGAGGCCAAAACGCAGTTTGGCAGCAGTAAAAAAGAACTCAAACAGGTGGTCGATCTGCAGACCCAGCGCTTGTATGAGGCGATGTGTGCAGCGCGTGAGTGGCCTGTTGCGGAGTGGCGCGCTTACCTATATGCCCATCCGATCATGAATCGTCTGCTGCAACAGCTCGTGTGGGAAGAAGTCAACGATGAACAGTCGCTGCAAACCTTTAGACCGACGGAAGATGGCAGCCTCATTAATCTTGACGACGATGAAATTGCGCTGCAGAGCGGCAGCAAGGTCAGACTGGCCCATGCGGCGACCTTGCCGGATGGCGCCGCCAAGGCATGGCTCAAACATTTTAAAGACTACAAGATCAAACCGCTGTTTGCGCAAATGACGCGCACTCAGCCTGAGCTGACAAAGTCGGTTGAGGGCGATTCTCCGGATGCGATTGCCGCAGATGGCACGCGGAGTACGACCGAGATCGAAACGCGTAAGGGCTGGCTGACCGACACCTTTACTTTTCGCGGGGTGATGACCAAGCTCGGCTATCAGCGCTCTGCGGCAGAAGACGGCGGCTATTTCTGCAGCTATTTTAAAGAGTTTAATAGCCTCGGGGTCAGTGTGCAGGTGCAGTTCAGCGGCAACTCACTGCCGGAAGAAAATGTGCCTGCCGTGCTGTACGGTCTCAGCTTTGAATCTGCCACGGGCAAGTCGTGGAATCGCAGCAGTATGGAGATCACCACGGTACCGCCGATCCTGCTGGCAGAGGCGTATGCCGATTATCTGGCGGTGGCGGCGGCTTGCGTAGGCTATGATCCAGACTGGAAGAAAAAATCACCATGGTAATGGAAAATCCGATGTCTACCTCCACAGTACCGCAACACGATGTTCTGAGGCTGTCTGCCGAACAGCGCTATGCCGCTGAGCTTGCGACCCTGACCCAACATGATTTGGATCAAGGGCATGCTCTCCCCGCAGGCTGGCTACGCTCGCCACAGGCCGTGCGCAAATTCATCATAGGTGATGAGCCACTGGGCATCAGCCGTAAATTCTATGGCGATGATCCCTTGGTCGATCGTGCCATCGTGACCCTGCTCGGACGGCAAGGCTTGATGTTGGTGGGTGAACCGGGTACGGCCAAGTCGATGCTGTCTGAGCTTTTGGCGGCAGGCATCAGTGGCAACTCCAACCTGACCATTCAAGGCACGGCAGGTACGACCGAAGATCATCTCAAATACTCATGGAACTATGCGTTGCTGCTGGCTGAAGGGCCGGTACAGCGCGCACTGGTGCCCTCGCCGGTCTACCATGG
>JASLJP010000080.1 GCA_030152425.1 Aquirhabdus sp. | reverse complement strand
CGAGATGAAACCGGCGGATTTTATCGCCCTGCAGCGCGGAGATATCCTGACCACCGGCAAGCTCAGTTCGGCCTCGCTGGACAGCCTCAAGGTCGTGGATCTGGAAGACGATAGCTGCCGTAAAAAACTGCCCGACTGTATCGCCGCCGTGCAAAAGACCGCCGGCCTGACCGATGAGCAGCGCATGTCGACGCTGGCCGAGATCTGGATCATGGCCGCGATGGCCTACCCGCCCGCCCGCGATGCCGCCGCGGTACGCGATCAAAGCATCGACGCATGGCTGGAGTCGGCGCGCTATGCCTATGCCTATCTGTTTATGACCGAGCGCGCGCCCGGCCAGCGTGCCTTTGAAGACCGTCAGACGCAGGTCAGGGATTACTACAACTACGCGGTACAACAGTCGATGATCCTGCTGTTTGACCGTCAGGTCGCAGCCTATGGCATCGACCCGGCCTGGGTCGCCCAGCCGATCAATATCGGTAAATGGACCATCGAGATGGATGTCTCCAATCTCAAAAGCGTGAGCCGCATGCCCAGCGAAGTGATCCCCGCGGGCACGCTGCGCTTTAACGGCCTGCGCAGCGTCTACCGCCGGGATGGCTTTGGCGCCGAGCTGGTGGCCGTGCTGCCGCAGAAGCCGCTGACCGAGAGCGTGGTGACCAAGCTCGATCATCTGATCAAACCGGCAGACACCACCCCACCCAAGGTCTATAGCGAGATGCCGTCTCCGGCGATTTCGGTGCTATACCGCTTTAGCGGCGAGACGCTGCCTGCGCTGCTCGATAGCCATCATGTGCAGATGTCGGCCTATGACCCGTACCTCAAATCCACCGTCATGATCCGCGATCAGAAAGTGCCGCTGGCGGCCAACTTTACCGCCGGCTACGGGCTATGGCTGGCGCGCTCAGGCTTCGCCACTCAGTCGATCCGCACGCTGTTTGGCCGCTCCGAGGGCATCACCAGCCCACAGGTCTATCTGATGCAGCCCTTTGACCCCAAACGCCGCATCATCGTCATGCTGCACGGGCTGGCCAGCAGTCCCGAAGCGTGGGTGAATGTCGCCAACGAAGTATTGGGCGATGAAGCCCTACGCCAGCACTATCAGGTCTGGCAGGTCTACTACCCGACCAATGCGCCGATCGCGGTCAATCGCGCTGCGATCCAGGATGCGCTGAATCAGACCCTGAAACGCTTTGACCCCAATGGCACGTCGCCCGCATCGAGCGATATGGTGCTGATCGGCCATAGCATGGGCGGCGTGATCGCGCGCCTGCTGGTCTCGACCGCGCAGGATCAACTGTGGAATCTGGTACTGAACAAACGCCACTTCAGCAAAGAACAAATGGCCAAGCTGCACGATGGGCTGAACCCCCTGCTGCGCTTTGAACCCCTGCCCAATGTACACCGCGTGATCTTTGTCGCCGCACCACATCGCGGCACGTCGTTTGCCAACAACACCATCGGCCGCTGGGTGGGCAACCTGATCCGCCTGCCGATCAGCGTGGTCGGCAAGTTTGCCGATGTGGCCAAGATCCTGACCGCCGGTGAGCCGAATGCCAACAAAGACCGCCTGATGCCCAACAGCATCGACAACCTCAAAGAAAGCGACCCCTTTGTACGTGCCGCCGCCACCCTGCCGATCTCGCCGCAAGTGAAATACCACTCGATCATCGCCCAGCGCAGCACCAAAATCCCGCTGCTGCAATCGGACGATGGCGTGGTGCCCTACACCAGCGCCCATCTGGACGGCGCACTGTCAGAAAAAGTGATCCACTCGCTGCACAGCGTGCAAGGCACCCCGCAAGCCATCCTCGAGATTCGCCGTATCCTGCATGAGGACTTGGGCGATCTGGATAAGGTCGGGTTTGAGAAATCGGGTGTGGACGCAGAATAAAATCGTCCCATCGGGGAAATTGAAGCAGCCCGTGCATGACCCGTCACCACCGATTGGCATCGCAGTGCAAGTTTGCATACACTTTAGGTCTACGACGACGCATGATAAAAAAAGATGGAAAAGGGGCAGCAGATGAAAAAGATGATCCTCGCGGTAGCACTGTGCCTGACCAGTGGCGCTGGCTTTGCCGAGCAAATCACCTGCAACAATTATGGGAAATCGACCTATTGCAGCGACACCCGGGGCAATACCGCCACCACGCGACGCTATGGCAATACCACCTATACCGACTACTACGATAACGATGCCGCCAGAGAGCGACGCCAAGCCCGCGACAGCCAAACGTTTAATAACATCGCCCATGGCACCGTACCGCTCGACACCGCCACACCGATGGCCACGCTGGCACAAGCGATAAGCGCCCGCCGCGAGCGCGAGCAACAGGCCAAACAAGCCGAGATCGCAGCACAAAACCAAATGATGCTCGAACGCATCCGTGCCGAAGAAGTGGCCAAACAGCAGCAATTGCAAGCCGCCGAAAACAAACGGCTGCAAGAGTCCCACGATCTGGACATGAAGATCAAGCGCGCACAACTGGCCAAACTGGAAGCCGAAGACCCAAGCCTCTATCCCGATATCAACAACTACGATAACGTCGACCGCTATATGGACGTGCTGCTCAAACACGGCATCTATGTCGGTAAAAACAAAGCCGCGCTGGGCAGAGTCAGCAAAGCAGACCTGCTCGCCGATCAAAGCCTAACCCTGCCCGACATCGAAAAATATCAGGAACTACAAGCCTACCTCGACGCCCACGTCCGCTACGGCGAGGCACTGGGGCATAAAGCGTATTTTGAGGAGAAAACGAAGGGTGGACGGCGGAAGTGAGGCTCGACATTCAGATCATAGTGTCCGCCTTTTTGCAGGTTGTATAGCGACAATTCGAGAGTCTCTATACATGCGTCACCCTGTTCGTCGATATTTGCAGTGCTGGGGATCACCCATCCTATGATGGCTCGCCCAGCCCTTTAAGCAGACTTTCGATCGTTGCTTGCCACTCGGGGAAGTCGGCGCCGCTTTCCTCCCACAGCTCGCTCAGCTCGGACTCGGTCAATACCGCCTGTAGACGGGTGACGATATCCGCTTTATAGCGCGCGACATCGAGGCCGCGCTGGGTCGTCAGCCAGTCGGAGAAGCCTTCGGCCGGATAGCCATGATCCACACCATTGAGCAGGGTATCGAGCAGCGTGGCAGAGACGATGATCTTGTGCGCGTCATACTGCTCGATATATTGGTCGATCTCGATCTGTGCCGCATCTTCGATAAACGCCACCACCCCGTCATCCTGTGCGTCATACAGCAGATCACACGCCGTATCATCTTCAAACACCCCTACGCCCCATGCACCCATGACTCTCTCCCTAAATATGGTAAATTGATTCAGCGAGGGTAAGGGGTGGGATGAGGTGGTGTCAATTCTTCGCATGGGGATTTAGCGGTGGTGGGTGGGTTAAAACTCACCCTACGCTGGCTACGATGGGCTATGTTTAGGCTTGAGATAGACACCTATTTGTATCAAAATCGCTTGCAGCTTCATCCATTGCTCGTCAATAAGCATCGTTCGGGGCATTGCAAACGCGTATTACTTGTTTTTGGTGTAATGATTCATACCTGTGTTTTTATTTTTCAATACCTTAATTGCTAAACCTGAATAGCCCCTAATATGAAAAACAAACTGTTTCTTGTTCTTGTGTTCGCATTGCTCAGTGGTTGCAGCACCGCTCCGCCGCAGCGTATTCAACCTACTCAGCCTGTC
>JASLJP010000065.1 GCA_030152425.1 Aquirhabdus sp. | reverse complement strand
TGGCTGATCAAAATCTCCGGTGCTGACGCACCCGCTGTGACGCCGACTTGCTTGGCATCTTTAAACCACTCGCGCTGCATCTCTTCGGCATTATCCACCAGATAGGCATGCACGCCTTCGCGTTCGGCCAACTCACGCAGACGGTTGGAGTTCGAGGAGTTCGGCGAACCCACCACCAGAATCACATCGGCTTTGGCCGACAGATCACGCACCGCATCTTGGCGGTTTTGGGTGGCGTAGCAGATGTCGTCTTTGCGCGGGCCTTGGATCTCGGGAAAACGGCTGCGCAGTGCGTCAATCACGCGCGCGGTATCGTCCATCGACAGTGTGGTCTGGGTCACGAAGGCCAGTTTACGCCCCTCGCGCACCTGCAATGCCGCGACATCAGCTTCGTCTTCGACCAGGAAAATCTTACCCCCATAGCTGGTATCGTACTGGCCCATGGTACCTTCGACTTCTGGATGGCCTTGGTGACCGATCAAGATGGCATCAACACCCTCGCGTGCATAGCGGGTGACTTCGATATGCACCTTGGTCACCAGCGGACAGGTCGCATCAAAGACCTTGAGGCCACGACGGCTGGCTTCGAGCTGGACGGCCTTTGACACGCCATGGGCGCTAAAAATCACGATGGCATCGTCCGGCACCTGATGCAGCTCTTCGACAAACACCGCGCCGCGCGCACGCAGATCATCGACCACGAATTTGTTGTGTACGACCTCATGGCGCACGTAGATCGGCGCACCGAACACCTCGAGGGCGCGGTTGACGATGGCAATGGCGCGATCCACACCGGCACAAAACCCACGCGGATTGGCTAATACGATATCCATGATGGCATACTCTATCAATGAAACTACAGGTCGGATGCACACGACGCAAGGCGGCACAATAAATGCGCACGTGACAGCCACCTCATGCACGATAGACGCAGCATGAGACGGCTTTTCTTGTACTATAACGCATCCGACTATTTTAGCGTACTTTGGCGCGCCTGCCGTGAAATCACACGAATTTTCACGCAGAATGCACAGGCACAGCACGAAAACCATTTATCGCATCAGGGGAGCATCATATGGCAGGTCTATTATTTGTCGTTGCAGCGGCATCGGGCACGGGCAAAACATCCTTGGTCAAGGCACTGCTGGAGTCCACCCCCGAACTCAAGCTCTCCATCTCCCATACTACCCGCCCGATCCGTAACGGCGAAGTCGATGGCGTGCACTATCACTTTACCGAAAAAACCCGCTTTCAAGACATGATCGGCGATGGCTACTTCGTCGAGCATGCCGAAGTGTTTGGCAACTACTACGGCACCAGCCATACCGGCGTCTCGGATCAACTGGCCAAAGGTCACGACGTGCTGCTCGAAATCGACTGGCAGGGTGCGGCGCAAGTGCGCAAGCTGTTTCCCAAGTCGATCCAGATCTTCATCATCCCGCCGAGCCTCGACGCCCTGCGTGAGCGCCTGTCCAACCGTGGTCAAGACAGCGCCGAAGTGATCCAAACGCGCCTGGCTGGCGCCGTCGAAGAAATCCGCCAGCATTTAAGCTTTGACTACCTCATCGTCAACGACGACTTCAATACCGCCTTAGCAGACTTTAAATCGATCATTCACGCCGCCGGCCTGACCGAAGCGCAGCAAGTGGTGAAGGTGCAGGATGTGTTGATGGGGTTGTTGAATCCGTAAGGGACTGAGGGTGCTGTAGCTCATACAAAAAGCCCGCATATTGTGGGCTTTTTGTATGACCGTAACCTTTTCAACGCGGGACGGAGATGGGGGAGGTAAACCCGCGTCAGTCTAGGGGTTCAACACGGGGCTAGCCGATCTGCAGTATCTCTTCCCAATGGCTCAAATAGTTCGGCGAGCGACTCTTGCAGCTCATCTCCCAGTCATGGCTTTGATGCGAGACCGTACCTACCGTCACCGCGGTCTTACCGAACTTGCCGCACACCGCCTCCATGGAGCCCATCAAGCGCTCCTTGCGAGGGTCTTCCTCGATTTGGCTAAAAAGGTCTGCTGTCGTCTCTCCCGCAGGACTTAGATCGGAGAAGCAGATGCCCGCTTTTTTATACTTGATGCCCGCCTTATAAATCTGCTGCAAGGCCTTAATCGCCTGTTGGGTCAGAATACGGACATCATCCGTCGGCACGGCTAAGCGCACTGCGATTGTCTTATAGTATTGCTGATCCTGCGCGCGATGCGGGCTGGTACGAATAGACACCGACAGCAGCCCACAGACCGAACCATCGCGCCGTAGCTTGACCGTGGCTCGGCGCACATAGTGACGTACAGCCTGCTCCAACGACGTCAGATCGGTGACCAGCGTACCAAACGAACGTGATGAAATAATCTGCTGCCGTGAGGGCTGGCAGGGGTCAAACGTATGACAGGCGATGCCCTGCAGTTCCTGCACCGTACGTGCGACCACCACACTAAAGTGCCGCTGCATGACCTGTGGATCTGCTGCCGCCAGATCGGCGACGCTGACGATGCCCATTGCGCTCAGTTGCTTACTCAGTTGTCGCCCGATGCCCCACACCTCGCCCACCGCGGTACGGCGCATACGCCGCTGCAAGGTTGTCTCATCCATCTCGAG
>JASLJP010000350.1 GCA_030152425.1 Aquirhabdus sp. | reverse complement strand
AGCATTGTTCACAAGTTATGTGTTGCTAAGCACTATTCCTGTCGTTGGCACGTACAGCAGACTTACCCAGAGTTTTCGACCAGAGCCGCTGTAGTCAGCATTAAATATATCAGTGCTGTACCTGTCTATACATTGAGCAATACAGCCATTAAACCATCATATACAAAAAACTATAATGCTCCGGGTTTCTATATGCCGTCCCCATTTGATGACATAGCACGTTATGCTATGCCGTTTAATCCTGCAGCTATGCAGCTTTGAGCAGTTCTGATTAATGATTTGGATTACACACTCATGACCATTAGCGCACCGTTTCTCGTCAGTCGTTTACAAAGTCGCATACCAGCCGAATTTGAGCCCCTATATCTACGCACCCGTAACCATGTCTCAGACGCGGATAAAACATTGGCGGTCGAGCTACTGGCAGAGGCTTATTGTGATTTGATCGATGCGGGTACAGGTAAACTGCTTGACGACCTAGAGCGCACCAACACCTTTAAAGAACTGCAAGACGCGCAAAAAACGCTCGACGATATCAAAAATAAGATCCGTCATTATTTGGCATGGGTCGGTGGCTATATCAGCAGTGATCGTCTCTCGCCAGTTATCGGCCATTTTCACGCCATGATGTATGAAATGGATATCGGCGCGGGCACACATTCCTATATCGCCTTTCACATCCCCGCAGAGACGGTCGTAAATGCGAAACAACAGATCGCCGCCCTCACCGACGGCAGCGCCGAAAATCTGGATGACACCATCGAAATGCTCATCCATGTCGTCGAACAAGCCATGATCCCTCTATTGATCAAACCCAAAGAATTAATGAAGTTTAACTACGTCGTTGACCGTACCATCAACGGTGTCCTTGCGATCTCGATGGGCATCTACAAACGCGCCATTCGTAAACTCGCCCACAAACTCCCTCATGAGCTATACCCGTTGCTAGGCGCACATTTGGGGACGTTTTTGGTGGTGGAGTGATGCTGCGTTGCTCAGGCGTCAGATGCTAATCAAAATAAGCCTGCGCACTACTTGTATTATTCGTGTATAAACCGATACTGAGAGGTATTAGCACTGTCGACTCAGTAGACAGCCCGTCATCATGTCGAAACGCTACTGACTTAAGATGTAGATCATTTGCGCGGTTGATTAACGCTGCGTCTATTCCGCAATACACACGCTATCAATCATTACACTACAAAACGCACTAGATGAGCATAAACAGCTGATGTTGCTCATCTAGAAAATTATTTTTGGGGAAACAAACGTGGCGATCATCACCGGTGACAATGCAAATAACAATCTGGTCGGGACTTCGGCAGCAGATACGATCGATGGTTCAGGCGGTAATGACACCTTGCTGGGTGGCGATGGCGACGTGCTCATCGGCGGCGAGGGCAGTGATCGCTATCTCTATAATCATGGATCTGGCATCGTTTACATCGATAACACGCAGTCGACCGCCAGCGCCGATCAAATCGTCTTAGATTATGAGACGGTGACAACGCTCTATGATTTGCAATTCATCGTTTTCGATACCGATAGCCTATTTATTCAGTTTCAAAGTAGTCCCGCAGATAGCATCGTAATCGCCCATCAATTATCAGGGGTAGCCAGCAATGTGCTGCCAACGATCCGTTTACTTGATGGTACGGTCATCCCGTTGCCGTATAGCACCACGTTCACCACGATTACCGGTCCAGTGCTGCAGGGCGGGAGTGGGCAAGACTACATTACCGGCGGCACAGGCAAAGACAGCCTCGTGGGCGGCGGCGGCGGCGACTTGTTAAATGGTGGTAGTGGTATCGACACCATGAGCGGCGGCACGGGCGACGACTACTACATCGTCGACAACGCCGCTGATGTCGTCATCGAAAATGTGAATGAAGGGATCGACACCGTCAACGCCAGCGTCAACTACACGCTGGGCGCCAATGTTGAAAACATGAACCTCATCGGCACAGCTTATTACGCCCTCGGCAATAGCTTAAACAACGTCCTCAGGGGTAACCTCAGCTACGATGGTAATAACGGCCTCAACATCCTCGATGGTGGAGCGGGTGCCGACACAATGATCGGCGGTGCAGGCAGGGACAACTACACCGTGGATAACGTGGGCGATGTGGTGATCGCGGATGCCGATGAAGGATTTGCCGACACCGTCAGCGCCAACTTCAACTACACGTTGGGTGCCAACCTTGAAAACCTGACCCTCTACGGCACCGCACTGAATGGTACCGGCAATAGCCTCAACAACCGGATCTCCGGTAACACCCTCAATAACACGTTGGATGGCGCTGGGGGTGTCGATACGCTGACTGGCGGCGCAGGCAATGACACGTACATCGTGACCAATAGCTTGACCATCGTCAATGAGTCCGCCAATGATGGCACCGACACCGTGTTCGCCAGCGTTGACTACACGCTGGGCTTCAATATTGAAATCCTGACCATGAGCGGTAGCGCCATCAGTGGCACGGGTAATGTTTCGGCCAATCGCATCACTGGGACCAACAACGACAACATCCTGGATGGTGGAGGTGGCGTAGATACGCTGATCGGCGGCCTAGGCAATGACACCTATTTTGTCAACGATACCAATTCCATCATCCTTGAAAACGCCAATGAGGGGATTGATACGGTTCAATCCAGAATCAATGCATACACGCTGGGTGCCAATGTCGAAAATCTGGTCCTGATCCAACTCGGCACCACCGGCATAGGGAATACACTGAACAACAGCATGACCGGCAACGCCCGCGACAACACGCTGGATGGCGGAGCGGGTGCGGACACCCTCATCGGCGGTCTGGGCAACGATTTATATCTGGTCGACGATGTCGACCTCGTCATTGAAAACGTCAATGAAGGGATAGACACGGTTCAAGCCAGCGTCAACTATACGCTGAGCGCCAACATCGAAAACCTGAACCTCACAGGCGGCGCGCTCAATGGCTTGGGCAATGGTCTCGCCAACCGCCTCACCGGTAATATCAATGACAACACGCTGGATGGTGACGCAGGTGCGGATACCTTGGTTGGCGGCGCAGGCTCAGACACCTATTACGTCGATAGCACCTCGGATAGCATCGTCGAAAACAATAATGAAGGCTTTGATACCGTACTTGCAAGCGCAGACTATACGCTGAGCGACAATGTCGAAAAGCTGACCTTGATTGGGTCAGCCAGCCTAGGTACCGGTAACGCGCTGTACAACATCATCACCGGCAACGGGCTAGATAATACCCTCGATGGTGGTGCAGGTGGAGATACCTTGACCGGTGGTCTAGGCAACGATACCTACATCGTCGATCACATCGGAGATATCGTCATTGAATACAGTGATGCAGGCATCGACACCATCCAAACCGGCCTAAACTATACGCTTGGTGATAACGTCGAAAACCTGATCATCACCGGCACAGCCATCAATGGCACCGGCAATAGCCTCAGCAACCAAATCACTGGCAATGCCAATGACAACACGCTGGATGGGGGTGGTGGTTTTGATACGCTGATCGGTGGCAAAGGCAATGACACCTACTTCGTGGACAATACCTTTGCCAGTGCCATGGAAAACGCCAATGAAGGCACAGACACCGTCCAGAGCAGCGCCAACTACACGCTGGGCAACAATATCGAAGACTTGGTTTTGACCGGCGGCGCCATCACGGGTACGGGTAATTTTCTGGCTAATCGCATCACCGGTAACAATAATAACAACACGCTGGATGGCTATTTTGGCGTGGATACGCTGATCGGCGGCACAGGCAATGACACCTATGTCGTCAACGATGCCAATACGGTCGTCCTTGAAAACGCCAATGAGGGAATAGACACCGTTCA
>JASLJP010000033.1 GCA_030152425.1 Aquirhabdus sp. | reverse complement strand
CGACTGGCGAAGTGATGGGTGTGGGCAAAACCTTCGGCGAAGCCTTCTACAAAGCCGTGCTGGGCAGTAACGAGCGCCTGCCAGGCAAACCCGTGGCTGGCGAAGTCAAACGTGCCTTCCTCTCTGTCCGTGACAGTGATAAAGCCGCGCTGACCGATATCGCACGCAAACTGATTGATCTTGGCTTTGTGCTGGTCGCCACCGGTGGCAGCTATAAACTGCTGCGTGATCAAGGTATCCCGTGCGAACGCATCAACAAAGTGACCGAAGGTCGTCCGCACATAGTGGATCGCTTGAAAAATGGTGAGATTCACCTCATCATCAACACCACTGAAGGCAAACAAGCTCAGCAGGATTCGTTCTCGATTCGTCGTAGCGCGCTGCAAGGCAAGGTGTACTACACCACCACCATCAGCGGTGCGGATGCAGTGTGCCAAGCCATGAACATCCCGCTCCCGATGGATGTCTACCGTTTGCAAGACTTACATCAAGGCTAAATGACCCTGTGCAGGCGATAACAGCCTGCTCAACCTGACCAGAATGGCGAAAGCGTCCGCGCTCTCGCCATTCATTTATTTTAAATAGACTGCTCTGTGCACTGAATTGAGGCACGTATTCCTAAAAGCAGTCGTTGGTAAGATGGATTTTTGATATGGTTCAACGTTATCCCATGACCCCAGAAGGTCATCATGCTCTCACTGTCGAGCTGCAAGAGCGCAAAAGTGTCGAACGTCCGCGCATCATCGCGGCAATCGCCGAAGCTCGCGCACACGGCGACCTGAAAGAAAACGCTGAATACCACGCTGCCAAAGAGCAGCAAGGTTTTTGCGAAGGTCGTATCCAAGAGATCGAAGCCAAGCTGTCCGCCGCTGAAGTAATCGAGCTGGCAAAGCTTGAGCAAAATGGACGCGTGGTGTTCGGCGTGACCGTCGAGATCGAAAACCTCGATACCGAAGAGCGCAAACAGTACAAGATCGTCGGCGACGATGAGGCAGACTTTAAACTGAATAAAATCTCCCTCAACTCCCCCATCGCCCGTGGCCTGATCGGCAAACGCGTTGGCGACGAAGTGAAAATCGAAACGCCCAAAGGCGTGGCGGAATACGAGATCATGCAGGTGCTGTATCTCTAAGCGTTAGAGCTTCAGACATAAAAAAACGCAGGCATCGAAAGATGACCTGCGTTTTTTTATGTCGCGGTATCCAACTACAAACCGTTTAGCAGAACTTCAAGGCGCCCGAGCAAAGCAGCGGTGGATCAAGCGGGATCGAACTATTCGGCGCGATGCTGACTATAACCGAGACGGTCTGCGTCGGATCTGCCACCGATGCACCAGTCAGGGTATAGCTGGCCAGCGCGGGTACCGTGGTAGAGAGCAGTTTAGCCGTCAGGGTGCCGCCGACGATTTTTACATTGATGTTATAGCCATCGATGCTCAGCGTTTGGTTCGCACTCGTCAGCGCCACAGTCGCGGTGCTGTACGAACCTTTGATCGTCCAATTCAGCGCTTGGGTCGCGGTCAGGCTCAGCGATTTTCCATCCAAAACGATCAGCCCTTGCTGCGATTTCGGGGTCAAATAAAAGTTAGGAATCACAGAACCGGCAATGCTGGCAGTCACGGAGTACGGCAGATCCGCCGCGTGCTGAATGGCGACCAGCTCTGTGGTGGTCGTCCGTGGGACGTCATTGCCAATCAGTGCAGCCAGTATCCCGCCGTAGACGGTATCGACCAGCGCTTTCGGCAGATGCACTAAATAGACATCGGTACATTTAACCGTGGCACCACTGATGACATCCGTCCAACAGGTGCTCGATTGGGTCGATGTCCCACCAATACTGGCCAACGTGTCGTCTGAAATCTCAATCTGAGTTTTGATGGTATTGAATGTCCCTGCAGCGACAGTCACCGATTCATAGCTAAGTACTTTGCTACGTGTAGATGTTTTTAGACCGGTGCTACCGCCGATACAGGTCGACTGACTGGTCTGGGTTGATATCTCGCCCACATACCACGGCAGCGGCAGATCATTGCGCGCGGGGGCATAGTCGCAGTTTCCGGCACGCAGCAGCGCACGGCCTGCGTTATAGAGCCGGGATGAATATAATACTTGCGCCGCGCCTTGATAGCTGTTGACGTAGTAATCACCCGCTGCGGAAATACTGGCGACTTGTAAACTGTGCAGTGAAACTTCAGGAGTCGGGGCTGCTGCAGTAGCCGCCGGCTGACTCTTATAGTGGTAGCTATCCCCGACCTGCGGCGCCCTGGGGACGTAATACGTCGTTTTAGGCGGGTCGACGAGTTTAACAGGGGGTGGTGCGACGACCGGCGCTGGGGATTGGATCTTAGAGTCCGAGCCGCATGCGGTCAAAGAGATGGCCGCACCAAATGCGATTATTAACTTTATGTTATACAAGAAGGTTTCTACCTGGATTAACGAATTAAATTTTATCCTTTGAGGAGGGGCTAAAATACCATATTCGACCGGATAATATCATCTCGATATTTCTGCAACGTCGCAAAATACCCCGCATAAAAAAGACCGCACGATATGCGGTCTTTTAAATCACGGTTGCAAATGCACTTATTCCGGTGCCTTTACCCCTTCGACCTGTATCTGTAGCGCGGTATCCAAATTAAAGCCACGATCCTTGCCAAACGTTACGCCAAAGTCACCGCGATTAAAGGTGGCATAGGCATCTGCGCCGCAGGTTTCAGATTTGGTTTTAGGATTAGGGATGCACTTCCACGATTTCACCTCCAAACGCACCGGTTTGGTCACACCGTGTAGGGTCAGGTTGCCATCAACCGCCACGACATCCGCACCTTTAAACACCAGCTTGCCACTATAGGTCGCTGTGGGGAATTGCGCTGCATCGAGGATATCCGGGCCTTTGGCGTGGGTATTCATCGGACCAAAGCCGAAGTCGATGGAGTCGATCTGCAGCAGCACATCGACCGAGCCTGTTTTTGCTTCGGCATCATAGATCACCGTTCCGCTACTTTTATCGATCTTGCCGCGCCATTTGGACAGGCCGCCTTTATGGTCGGCTTCAAAGCTCGGAAAGGTGTGGGTCGGATCAAGGGTATAGGTGGCTGGTTTGGCGTATACGCCGGTCGCCAGCAGCGATGTCAGGGTCGCGAGAAGTAAAACTTTCATGAAAGCGTGCCTATAAGCTAAAAGATTAATCAAGAATGAGTTCAGCAGAATAAAACAGTATATTTAGGCACTTATATACATACGAAACAATTATTTTATACAGCTAAGCAAATAAAAAAGACCGCTATTGCGGCCTCTTTTATACACGAGCGTTGCTGCTGGATTAATCCGCGCGGACGCCTTCTACCTGTATCGCCAGATTGGTATCGAGCAGGAAGCCATAGTCTTTGCCCATGTCTACGCCAAAGTCGCCCCGGTTAATGGTGGCATAGGCATCAGCACCGCAGGTTTCCTTTTTAATCATCGGATTGACATAGCATTTCCACGATTTTACATCGAGGCGCACCGGCTTGGTCACGCCGTGCAGGGTCAGGCTGCCATCGACGGCCACGACTTTATCGCCATCAAATACCAGCTTGCCGCTATAGGTCGCGGTGGGGAATTTGGCGACGTTGAACAGGTCTGCACCTTTGGCGTGCGCATTCATCGGCCCAAAACCAAAGTCGATGCTGTCCATCTGCATGGTCACATCGACGCTGCCTGATTTGGCTTCAGCGTCATACACCACTTTGCCACTGCTTTTGTCGATCTTGCCGCGCCATTTCGACACGCCGCCCATATGGTCCGCTTCAAAGCTTGGATAGGTATGGGTGGGGTCGAGGGTGTACGTGACCGGTTTCGCATATGCGGTCGTTGCCAGCAGAGTTGCCATGGCAGTGATAAGGAGAGCTTTCATAATCAAACACCTTTCGATAGGGTTAATGGACAACAGTTACAACAACTCAAACGTGTAAAAGGCTATTTGCGAGTCGGCGCGACGATATGAAACTTGATCGCGACGTCATCTGCGACAACTGAGGTATCCGCCCAATCCCCTGAGCCCACGCCGAAAGCGTTGCGCTTGATGGTGAGTACCCCATCAAACACTTGATTGGTGCCGACAGTTTTGGCGGTGACCGGAAAACTGACCGCCTGTACTTTGCCCTTCAGGCTAAACTGACCGGCGACGGTATAGCTACCTGCGCCTGCTGCTTTGATGCTGGTGGCGACAAAGGTGGATTTGGGAAACTTGGCGGCGTCGAACCAGTCAGCGCCCAAGACGTTTTTGTTGTAGTCGGCCATGCCCATGTCATAGCTGCCAACATCAATCTCCAGCTTGGCACTGCTACCCGCCAACTGGGCAGGGTTAAAGCTCACATCCCCGCTGATCTTTTTAAACTTGCCGACCACCGGTACGCCGATCTGCTTGCCCGTCGCGGTGACCGTGCTTTGGCTCGCGTCGATGGGCAAGGCATGCGCCGCTGACAGTACACCGGTCAGCGCGCCAACCAGCAGCAAGGATAGTCCGCCTCGCGCGGTCTGGATAGCGGCGGAATGGATAACGCTCTGTTCTACTTTTGACATCTGGATATGCTCACTTCTATGATGAAAGAAAAATGGAACGCAACTCAACGCTCTAAAAACGGCAGCATACGCGCCAGCGTGCCGTCACGGTCGATCACGTGATGCTTGAGCGCACCCAGCACATGCAGGCCGACTAAGGCCGCCATGCCATAGACCAAATACATATGTAGCTGCTCTAGGGTCTCGGCCAAGGCTGGATCTGGACTGATCAGTACCGGCAGCGGCAACACGCCGAGGTACACCACCGGAAAACCTGCGGCCAAGCTATAAAAATACCCAGATAATGGGGCAGCAAAGATCAAAATATAGAGCAACACATGCACCACTTGGGCAACGATCTGTTGCAGGCGGGGAATGGTGGCGATCAGCGGCGGGGCGGCATGGGTCATGCGCCACAGCACGCGTAGCACGGCAAACAGAAAAACCGTGACACCGAGCCATTTATGCCACGAGAAATATTTGAGCTTGGTGGGGGTAAAGCCCGGGATATTGGTCATGATCAGACCGAGGCCAAATGCAGCGATCACCAAAAAAGCAATGATCCAGTGCAGTCCGATAGCCGTACGGGTATAGCGATATGGATTACTCATCAGATTCCATCCCCCAAGTCTCATTGACTTCATTATGCTTAAAAAATGATTGTGATAAAGGCTGTTTTACTTAATAGTCTTTGTAGACAGTCCGCCTGAGCGCTCGTCGATTATTGAACATATACGTGGCTGATGGGAATCACTTTATACCCCATACTATGCAGCATTTGTGTAAAGCTGTGCGCCTGAAAATCTAGCCCCAAACGCTGCAGGCTCTTCTCTCGGCAGGCGTTTTTGTGCAAAAATGCATGATCAATTCTGCTGCCGCTTTGGGCAGCCTACTCAAGGCATATACGATGACGGACAGTGTTCAATTCTCGGGTCAGCTTTTCCCCGAACAAATGGCTCAAGCCGCTGCACAGGGCTTTAAATCGGTCATCAATAACCGCCCTGATATGGAGGGTGGCGCCGTGCAACCGACGTCTGCCGAGATCCAAGCGGCCGCCGAGGCTGCTGGCCTCGCTTATGCATTCCAGCCCGTGATCAGTGGTCAGATCACCGAACACGACGTGCGGGTCTTTGCCGAGCATTTAAAGCAACTGCCGAAGCCGGTATTGGTGTTTTGCCGGAGCGGTGCACGCTCGAATAATCTGTATCAGTTGGCAAAGCAGTTCGATTTGCTGGAAGATTAAGCGACCGTCTCCTGCGATAAAATAGCCCCAGTGATCGGGGCTTTTTTTCGGCCAAAAACAACACAGC
>JASLJP010000205.1 GCA_030152425.1 Aquirhabdus sp. | reverse complement strand
CTTGGCCATTGGCGTCGGTCACTTCGACATGGGTCTCCCCGGCAACCCAGACTTCGCGTACTACCGTAGCGGCCAGTGCCGGGCGATTTTGGGCGATGGTCTGGATTTCCAGCTCATGCGGACGGGCAAAGGCGATGACGTTGCCCTGCTGGTACGATGCAGGCAGTGCCAGAGAGTCGTTCTTGAAGTTGATCTGCTGTCCTTCGATATGCCCTTCAAAACGGTTGGCCTGACCCAAGAAGTCAAACACAAACGGCGTGGCCGGTTTCTCGTAGACTTCACGCGGTGTGCCGATTTGTTCGACCTTGCCGTGGTTCATGACCACGATCTGATCGGCGACTTCGAGCGCCTCTTCTTGGTCATGGGTCACGAAGATTGAGGTGATATGCAGCTCGTCGTGCAGGTTACGCAGCCAGCGGCGCAGCTCTTTACGCACCTTGGCATCCAGTGCGCCAAAGGGCTCGTCGAGCAGCAGCACGCGGGGCTCTACCGCCAGTGCGCGTGCCAGCGCGATACGCTGACGCTGCCCCCCCGACAGCTGTGCCGGAAAGCGGTCGGCGAGGAAGCCAAGCTGCACCAGATCCAGCAGTTTCAGCACACGGCGTTTGATTTCCGCTTCGTTTGGACGGGTCTTGCGCGGACGGACACGCAGGCCAAAGGCGATGTTGTCGAAGACAGTCATATGGCGGAACAGCGCATAGTGCTGAAATACAAAACCAACCTGACGCTGACGCACGTGGGTGCCGGTGGCGTCTTCGCCTTCAAGGAGTACCTGACCGTGGTCGGCGCTCTCCAGACCCGCGATGATGCGCAGCAGGCTGGTCTTGCCGCAGCCCGATGGCCCCAGCAGGGCGACCAGTTCGCCTTCGGGAAATTCGAGCGAGATGTCTTTGAGCGCATGGAAGTCGCCAAAGAATTTATCGATATTTTTTACTTGAATGCTCATGCTATGGCTCTCTCTTAATCTCTATATCACGCGATAAATGGGGGAAGGGGATGCGCGGCTTATTTGGCTTTGGCATCACGACTGGCTTTGCCTTCCACCCACGTTTTAATTACCAAGGTCACCAAGGCCAACATGGCCAGCAGTGACGCCACGGCAAACGCCGCGCTAAAGCTGTATTCGTTGTACAAAATCTCGACCTGCAGCGGCAGGGTGTTGGTTTCCCCGCGGATATGGCCAGACACTACCGATACCGCACCAAACTCACCCATCGCCCGTGCATTACACAGAATCACGCCGTACAGCAGACCCCATTTCATGTTTGGCAGTGTCACATGCCAGAACGTCTGCCAGCCACTCGCGCCCAGCACGATGGCGGCTTCTTCTTCTTCGTTACCTTGGGCTTCCATCAGCGGGATCAGCTCACGCGCGACAAAGGGCACGGTAATAAACACGGTGGCCAGGATGATGCCGAGCGGGCTATAGATGACTTTAAAGTCCACATCGCTCAGCCATTCGCCAAACCAGCCACGGCTACCAAACACCAGCACCAGCATCAGACCCGCCACGACCGGCGATACCGAAAAGGGCAGGTCGATCAGGGTGGTCAGCAGTGCCTTACCGCGAAACTGAAACTTGGCGATACACCAGGCAGCGGCAATGCCGAAAATGACATTGAGCGGCACAGCCACCACCGCCGTCAGCAAGGTCAGCTTGATCGCTGACATGGTGTCGGCATCGGTCAGGGCGCGGATATAGGTATCCCAGCCTTGGCGAAACGCCTCGACAAAGACCAAGATCAGCGGCAACAGCAGACACAGCACAAAGAAGGTCAGGCTGATGGTCAGCACGGTGCGCCGTACCCAGCCCGATTCGCGCGTGGCATCACTCTTCTGCAGGCGCTCGGCCAATTCATAGCTATTTAATGATGACCCGATACTCATGGTGCAATACTCTTAATAGGTACCTGATGGATAGGTAAAAGTTTGATCTTTACTTAAGCACGGCTTATGTCGCTGTGCGTCCAGTACGACGGCTCGCCCAGGTTTGCAGACCATTGATGATCAGCAGCAAGACAAAGGAGATCACCAGCATGATGGTCGCGATCAGGGTGGCGCCGACATAGTCGTACTCTTCCAGACGGGATACGATCAGCAGCGGTGCGATCTCGGTCTTAAACGGGATGTTGCCGGCGATAAAGATCACCGAGCCGTATTCACCTACAGCACGGGCAAAGGCCAGCGCAAAGCCGGTAAGCAGGGCAGGGAACAAGACGGGCAGAATCACATACCAGATGGTCTGCCAGCGCTGCGCACCCAGTGCAGTCGCGGCTTCTTCCAGCTCGACTTCTAGGTCGGCCAGCACCGGCTGTACGGTACGCACCACGAAAGGCAGGCCGATAAAGATCAGCGCCAGCGTCACCCCGATGCGGGTATAGGCGATTTTCAAACCCCATGGCTCGACGATCGAACCGATCCAGCCATTACTGGCATACAGCGTGGTCAGCGCGATACCGGCCACTGCGGTCGGCAGGGCAAAGGGCAGATCGATCAAGGCATCGACCAGACGTTTGCCCGGAAACGAATAGCGCACCAGTGACCACGCCAGCAGCAGGCCAAAGACCACATTGACCAGCGCCGCGATCAGTGCCGAACCAAAGCTCAGGTAGAACGAGGCCTGCACGCGATGCGACTGCACCAGATTCCAAAAGTCGGCACTGGAGATGCCAGCAGCCTTGATAAAGACAGCCGACAGCGGAATCAAGACGACGAGGGAAAGATAGGCCAGGGTAAAGCCCAAAGACAATCCAAAGCCCGGTAATACGCGGGTTCTACTCATTACACCACCTGTTTCGTTAATGGATGAACCGCATCGCTATGCGCGGTGTTGTGTTCTAAACCGACGCGTCCGGCGGTCACCGTCTGCGTAGGGATCGCCTGCGTATGGCTGGCGATGAGCGCGGTGTCGTCAATCACGGCCACCACAGAGGTCGACGCTTCTGCGGGCTGGCGTGGCTGGCGCAGACTGAACTGCTGTACCGCGCCCGAGCTGTATTTCAGTGTATTCAGTTCGGCGATGACTTGAGGCCATGCACCAAAACCAGCGGCGACATTGATATGCCCGGCATCGCCCAAGTCGATGAGCTTAGCACCCCAGCGCGTTGCCCACCACTCGGCCGCTTCAAAAGACAGCCATGGATCGGTGCGACTGGCGATGAGACGGATCGGCAAACCGAGGGGCGCACGGGGCAGCACGCGGCTCAGCAGCGCCGGGGGATGAGGCTGACCCTCGGCCGTCGGCTGTTTGATATCCCGCGCAAATCCGGCCAACGTAAACCGTTCCGGTGATGCGGGTGCGACCAGCAGCACACCGGCGACTTTACTGGCCAGCACGCGGCTGGACAATGCCGACATGGTCACCAGACAACCAAAGCTATGCGCCACGATCCATACCGGCTCGGTCGCATTCAGCAATTCGCGGTCCAGATTCAGCCGCCATGTATGCAGCACCGGACTGTTCCAGTCAGCTTGCTCGATGCGTTTGCTATCGGCCAGCTCACCTTCAAGCCAGCTCTGCCAGTGGGCAGGCTCACTACCACCCACTCCGGGCAGGATTAGCGTCGTCATGATGGGTCACCTTGGTTGTTGTGGATCGGCGCGAGGCCGGACGGATATGGCTAAAAAATCGTTAGATATGAACTATTTTTACAGTGCTTCAGAAAGCAGACATCCTCGCCCACCCCATGAGGGCAGGCGAGGATGGATTAAACCTTATTTAGAGGCGTTGTTTGCAGCGATGATTTGGTCAAATACACCACCATCCGCAAAGTGAGCTTTTTGTACTGCACCCCAGCCACCGAATTCTTTATCAATGGTGAACAGTTTGACGGGTGCGAATTGCTTGGCGTACTTAGCCGCGATGTCTTTGTTGCGAGGACGGTAGAAGTTCTTCGCAGCAATGTCCTGACCGGCTGGTGAGTACAGATAGTTCAGGTAGCCAGTGGCGAGGTTACGGGTGCCATGCTTGTCGACGTTTTTGTCAACCAGTGCAACCGATGGCTCAGCCAGAATCGACTTGCTTGGCGTGACGATTTCAAACTTGTCACCGGCTTCACGTACCGCCAGATATGCTTCGTTTTCCCATGCCAGCAGCACGTCA
>JASLJP010000203.1 GCA_030152425.1 Aquirhabdus sp. | reverse complement strand
CCCATCAGTCCCGGCCCACGGGTAAAAGCCACGGCACTGAGCGCGCTTTTCTGTACACCGGTTTGGGTCAGTAAGCTCTCCAGCAAGGGAATCATCTTACGGACATGGTCACGCGAGGCCAGTTCTGGCACCACACCACCGTACTCCGCGTGCAATGCGATCTGGCTGTGCAGTACCTGCCCAAGCAGCCCGCGCTCACTGTCATAGAGCGCTAAGCCCGTTTCATCACACGACGTTTCCAAGCCCAAAACCAGCATAACCACCACCCCAATCGATACAATCCAAAGCCACCTATGCAGCAGGCTGCCATTATAAGGATTTGGGCACTGAATATTGGATAAAATTTTCAAAAAACTAAGCTTAGGCGCATGATGATGCTTGTATAGACCAAAACTTCGCGGTAGAATAGCCGCCTTCGTCTATCTAGTCGGGCAGGTGTGATATGCAGTAGTTTCTGCATGTGGCGCATGACCGTAGACCAAACCCAATTATTGATACACTGAACATCAGTTCGAGGATGCTACATGCCACAAGTTAAGCTTAAAGAAGGCGAACCAGTTGACGTCGCTATCCGCCGTTTCAAACGCTCATGCGAAAAAGCAGGCGTTTTGGCAGATGTGCGTAAACGCGAGTTCTACGAAAAGCCGACTCAAGAGCGCAAACGCAAAAAAGCAGCGGCTGTAAAACGCCACGCTAAAAAATTATCACGCGAATCAGTACGTACCACTCGTCTGTACTAATTTTTAGAATCCGTGATTCTATAGTCACACAGCCATCATGCGCTGTGTGATGCTGAAAATTTGCAGCACCCTAAAGCCGAGCCTAATCCCTCGGCTTTAATCGTTTATAGGCTAAATACCTCACAAGGGCGGACACTCGCCCTGCTCCTCTTGCATCTCCTATAGGGATATATCCGCCATGTCCGAGCTCAAACTACGTCTGACCGAATCCGTCAAATCAGCGATGCGTGAACGTCAATCCGAACGCTTGTCTGTATTGCGTGGCGTGCAAGCTGCGATCAAACAAGTCGAAATCGATGATCGTGTCGAACTGAACGATGCTCAGGTTCTGGCGCTGCTTGAAAAACAAATGAAGCAGCGTAAAGAGTCGATCAGCGCCTACAACAATGCTGGTCGCGCCGATTTGGCGGCTAAAGAACAATTTGAACTGGAAGTCATTACCGAGTTTTTACCTGCTGCGATGAGCGATGATGAACTCAACAGCTTGATCCAACAGGAAATCACGACACAGAACGCCACCAGCATCCGCGATATGGGCAAAGTCATGAATGCCCTGCGTCCCCAGATTGCTGGTCGCGCAGATGCTGCCGACGTTTCGGCCCGTATCAAAGCCAAGTTATCAGCCTAAGTCTTGATCCTGCAATGACCCTTGCGCTGCCTACCCAGACCATCGACACCCGTGGTCTACACTGCCCGATGCCGCTTTTAAAATTAAAAATGGCGCTCCGCAGTGTCGCCATTGGGGAGTCGATCCGCCTGATCGCCACCGACCCAATGAGCCAGCAAGACATTAAGCGTTATTGCGAGATCGCGGGGCTAAGCTGCACGCAGCACCCCCAGCCCCTCGATGGGACATTCACCTTCGACATCCTCAAGGTTTAACCCACTCGCAATAACGCCCGTCGATGGGACTGCTTAGTTCGAAACGGCTTCAACCACCAGTGTCGTGCCATCTATGGCCGTCACCTTGACCTTCGTGCCGATCGACAGCGTCTGGCCATCCCAACTGCGTGCCAACCAGTAACTGTCGCCGACTCGAACCTGTGCTTCCGGTGAGAGCTCGGCGGACAGCACGAGCTGATGACCCAGCAGTTGGTGCTGGATCTCCGAAACATGAGGCTTTTCATCTTTGGCTTGCAACTGCCGCCAGCGTGCCCAGATCAGCAAAAATAGCGTCGCCCATACCGCAAAGACCACGCCTTGGGCAAAGGGCGTCAATATCCAGCTAAAAAAGAACGTGAATAATGCAGCCAAACTCAGGCACAGGCAAAACAGCGCCCCTGTCATCAATTCAGCGATCAGCAATATTCCCGCAATACTCAGCCAAAAAATCCATGCACTCATGAACGATCCTGTGGCGGCGTAGCGCGCGGTGGGCGACCAGGAACGACAGTCGGTGCTTGGCCGCTACGATCCCCCAGCAGCTCCGCCACACCACCGACAGCACCGATCAATGCTGAAGAGTCCAATGGCATAAAGATCACTTTGCTGTTTGGACTACGCGCCATATCACTGACCGAATCAACATATTTCTGGGCGATAAAGTAATTCAGCGCCTGAATATTGCCGTTGCTCAGCGCTTCACTGACACGACTGGTCGCATTCGCTTCCGCCTCAGCCAGACGCTCACGCGCTTCTGCTTGCAGGAATGCGGCTTGCTTTTCGCCTTCGGCCTTCAGAATTTGTGATTGTTTTTCACCTTCTGCGGTCAAAATCTCCGCTTGGCGACGCCCCTCTGCTTCGAGCACATAGGCCCGCTTGGTCCGCTCTGCTTTCATCTGCGAGGCCATGGCGTTGACCAAATCAGCCGGTGGATTAATGTCTTTGATCTCAATCCGTGTCATCTTGACGCCCCATGGCGCAGTGGCGTGGTCGATGGACGACAGCAGTTGACCGTTGATCTGGTCCCGCTGGGATAACATCGCATCCAACTCCATGGAGCCAATCACGGTACGGATATTGGTCATGACCAGATTATTGAGGGCAATCGGTAGATTGCTGACTTCATACGACGCCTTGTAGGCATCCATGATCTGATAAAAACAGACTGCATCGATGGTCACACCGGCGTTATCACGCGAGATGACCTGTTGTGGAGGCACATTGAGCACCTGCTCCATGACATTGACACGCTTACCGATTTTTTCAATAAAAGGGGTAATAATTTGCAGGCCCGGCTCCAGCGTGCTGCGATATTTACCAAAACGCTCGATCGTATACAGAAAACCTTGGGGCACCATGACAACGGCTTTAAAACCGACTATAGCGACGAGCACCAAAAGAACCAACAGAAAACCTTCCAACATCGCGACCTCTCCTTGACCACCCCACGCCAGTGTATTCCGACGTGTGGGACGCTTATCCATCGCATCATAAATGATTTATTTGACGCTGAACGCTGCATGATGTAACTGAATATACAATGGATATTCAGCATGCAGCATCCCCGCGGCTTAGCGTGAGCGGGCGCCAATCATGGCGGCTTTCATCTCGCGGATCGCCGCCTCCAGCCCGATAAAAATACTGTCGGCGATCAATGCATGGCCGATATTCAGCTCATGGATCGCAGGGATCGCGGCGATCGCAGCGACATTGGCAATGTTCAAGCCATGTCCGGCATTGACGATCAGATTTAGATCCGCAGCATAGCCCGTGACATCCGTAATCCGCTCCAACTCGGCCAACTGATGCTCTCCGCTGGCCTCAGCATAGGCGCCGGTATGCAACTCAACCACTGGTGCACCACACGCAATTGCCGCATCGATCTGACGCACACAAGGATCAATAAACAGCGACACCTGACAACCCGCTTGCGTCAGCTTTTCGACTGCTTGCTTGATCTTTTTCTGCTGGCCGAGCACATCCAGACCACCTTCGGTCGTGATTTCCTGGCGCTTTTCAGGCACCAGACAGACGTGCTGGGGTTTGATCTCACAGGCGAAATTGATCATAAAATCGGTCACCGCAATCTCAAGATTCATGCGCGTTTGCAGCAGTGGGCGCATGCGACGCACATCATCGTCCTGTATATGACGACGATCTTCGCGTAAATGCAGAGTAATCCCATCGGCCCCGACACGTTCACACAGCAGCGCCGCCGCCACCGGATCTGGATACGCCGTGCCGCGCGCTTGGCGCAAAGTGGCCACATGGTCAATATTGACACCCAATAACAGGGACATCATCAGACTCCTTCAGATTTCGTTCAGGGAATGAGAAAATTGCGCAATTCACAGCGCCATATCGTAGATTATACGCGTTTAGGAAGCGGGGGCTGAATCTGATCGTGTGGATTTTGCCGAGATCCATAGGGCGCGACTCTTCAGCGGCTTATCCCCCAACTGAGCGCCTAATGCACCACGGAGCACCCGCGTCAGCATTGACCACGACTCGGGAGGACAGCTTGCCAGCGACGCGTCATCGCCACTCCCCACGGCCAGTATGGCCGAACCCAGCTCACCCGAGTTATGCGGCTCGAACCCCTCCCCAACTCGGTAGCGATAGAGCCGGTCAGTCTGAATCTCAAGGCCCAATCGATCATGCTGAAAATCAATGCCATAGCCAAGCTCGGCAAGCAAGACCAATTCAAAACGACGCAAGGTCGGCACCAACGGCTGTTTCGCTGCCAAAGCCTGCAAGGCATCGGCATAGGCCGTGACCACATCGGGCAGCGGCTCCTGATGAGGCAACAAACGCACCAGCAGCTCGTTGAGGTAGAACCCTGCAAATAAAGCGTCGCCCATCATCACCATAGCCGAACCCGCAGTTTCTGCTTTGGTAAAAGTTTTTAGCGCGGATTTGCCGGTGGCAAATAATAGTGTCGGCTGGTACAGCGAGGCCACACTCTGCCGCGCGATGCCATCAATGCGTCCTGCTTCAAACGACAGGAAATTCACCAGCTTGCTATTCTCGCGATAAGCTCGCTGGTGTAAGACGTAGCCATGCAGCGCTTCATTACGCATCTCACATCCTGTATAGGCAGATGGACCGGCATTTGATCAGCAGATCAAGGCCAAACGCATTAGTCTTTGTCTTTTTTGTCCTTGTCTTCGTCATCCTTCTTCTTGCCATCCGGTGTGAGCATACTCACCGTACCGCCCACGACCGCCGCAGTCCCTTTGACCGCGACCTTGGTGACATCATAGGCAATGCCCAGTGGCACAGTCACAATATCGGTAATACATCCAGCCAAACTAACGCTCGACAGCATCACACCCAGCACCGCAAATTTCTGTAACGTATTCATCTATCCGTCCCAAACGATTAAATATCACCATAACCTAAACTTTTC
>JASLJP010000179.1 GCA_030152425.1 Aquirhabdus sp. | reverse complement strand
CTGCGTATGCCCATCGAGGATATCGGTATGTTTGACTGGGACCGCCTGGATGAGCTGATCGAACGCGGCTACAACTACGCGCTGGAAAAACTGGGGCCGATCCGCGACACCTTGCCGCGCTAAAGCACGGGCAGCGTCCCTGCCCCTGCTCCTTTGATGCCATAGCGCTGCATATCGAGGCGGATCCGTGTCGCCGTCTCAGGATCTAAGGCCGCCGTGTATTTATCCAGTACATCGACCGACTGCTGCTGCCAGACTTCGGGCAGACGACGCACGATATCCAGCGTCGTTCCCCACTGCGCCCGCAGCAGCGCGGCATAGGCCACATGCTCGAGTACCGTCCCTGACACGACGGTCATCGCAGCGGCGACCGCATCCCGACCACGATCCTCCATCTGAGCCGCCAAGGTCAGCATATCTGACCAGAGCATGCCGCGATTGGCCGCTTGCAGCATATGCTGCATGACCAGCGGCTGTTGAAACGCCGCGAGATTGACCACGCGGCGCTGGACATCTGGCGACAAACAGGCCATGACCGGCAGAATATCTTCCCACAATTGATCCTCATCCGTAGCTCGGATCATCGCCTCCAGCACATGCTCGCCTTGATTGGCAGCAAAATCGCCCAGTTCCTGCTTCATCATATCGCTGACATTGGCAACCAAAGACAGCAGCTTAGGCCACTGCAGCCGCCGCGCATCATCGCAGATGATCAGGATCATGCGCCGTACCCGCTCAGTGGGCAGCACATGCACCAGATGGTCGATCCGCTCGCGCGAGTCGAGATGAAAGATGATCTCCAGCAAGTCCCCCTCGTCCGGGATGGTCGCGGCCACTTCTTGCACCACCTGATCAGGCAGCAAGCCAACAAAGCGACCCATGGTCATAAAGTCGCGGCGTTTCAAGAGCACCTCGGCGATTGCCACGACTTGAGGCACTTCGAGCAAGCGCACCAACTCGCGCGCGCCTCTGGGGTCAAATCCCATCGCCACATCGGCCATAAATTCGGTCGGGAGATGCTCCGCCATCTCGGCCGCACGCCATGCCGGCAGCTCACCCGCGATCCGCGTGGCGATCAACGGCCCCACCCAAAACCGTACAAACAACACCGACAGCCAGATCGGCAGCCAGCGCACCCACGCAGCAAACCAACGAAACAAGGGACGCTGCTGATCAAACACACGGTCATTCAGGGCTGTACGGATATGGCGGATCGTTTCCGGGGGGATATCGGTCAGAAAGGCGACTTGGGTGACATGCACATCCAGGGCATGCGCCAGCTTGCTGAGCTCCGCTTGATTGGCCAGTCGACTCATGGCTGACTCCTGAGACGGCGCAACAGCAATGGGCGCAAGAATCTTGGAATGGCTCGATGGAGCGCGGCGCGCATCTGCACATCTTCATGCTGACACACCTCCGCCACACGGACAGACAGCCATGAGAGCTGTTCAGCCGTCAATACCGAGAGCTCAGACAGACTTTGCGGGGGGCGATGGAGCTCGGTGGCCAGCTGTTGCAGCTCGCGTGAAGACGTGTCGGGCGTCCCCACAATGATGGGTGGGGTCGGTATCGTTTCTACCGCAGGTGTGCGATCTACCATCACAGCATCCTCTGCCAATCTATGGCGATATCATCTCCAGACACGCGCATCGCAGCCGCGCGCTGCAGGTTTATTATTGGGTGCATGCCTAGGCGCTATAGCCTGTCATACGCCTTGAGTATAGCGATAAATTGACGCGTATAAAGCATGCTTTTCACGGTGGTGCGTGCATTAAAAAAGACCCTGAGGTCTCTTTTAATGCACGCATCATGATTTAAGGCAGATTACAAACCGGCATTTTTCAAACGGTTTGCGTGTTGGCGATATAACGTCACTGGACTGGTAGTGAAGAAATTGACCAGACCTAATAGGTGATTGACTTCATCCACATGGTTAAGTGAATAGTCATCTCGAATCACCTCGCCCAAATGGCTAGAGCACCGACCGACCAAACCGTCATCTGCACCCGGAATCAATGCACCCGTCAGCAGCAGCAAGGGATCGGTGACATCCAGCAGATTGGTTAAATGACCGGTACCACCCCATGAATAATAGCGAACGCTAGGCGCTACGGTCAGACTAGCCCGCACGAGATATTGCTGGGGTGGGGTGACAGGCGGCGGTGTGACACTGCCACACCCATCTCCGCCGGGCACCCCATTGGGGAACTGGGCATTAAATGCGGCTGCGCCCGCAGTGGTCAGTTGCTTGAGGCCATTAATCGAATTCTGGTTATAGCGTTTACCCGAGGTGAGATCCAGTAACGTAAACAAGGCATTGACGGCCGACGAAACCGCAGGGGTCAAAATCTGAGTGCCGATAATCGGAATATCGCTCACTTTCTTGACCACATCGGCAACAGGCGACCCCTGATTTGGACCTCCGACGCCAGTCACCGACGCAACCAGATCTGGGCGCACCCCAGCCACATAGCGGGCATCCAGTGTCCCTTGGCTATGACCAATCACGTTGACTTTGTCGGCACCGGTGATTGCCGTAATTTGCTGCACTTGATTGAGCAACTGCTCACCGCGCACATAGGAAGAATCAAAAGACGCCACTTGGGTCACAAACACTTTGCCGCCATTGGCGGTCAGATCCGCATTGATGCCATAGAAATACTGGGTAAGACTCAACCCTGCGATACTGGTAAAACCGCCTATGCCATGGGCTAGTACGAGGGGATATTTGGTGCTGGCATAGGTCGAAACGACCGTGGCACTCCCGCCGAGACGACAGCCACTGGTGCTACAGTATTGATAGGTTGCGGTGGCTGCCGATGCAGCGCTGGAAAGCAACAGACCACTGCCGAGCAACAAATAAGTCAAGGTATGTTTCATCGCGATCATCCTTTATGGTTTTTTGCATTTGATTTTATTATGTCTATGCGTCTGCAGCGTTCGATTCGACGTCAAGACGTGACCAGTGTCACACTTCCGATCCTTAAAAAACACAAAGCAGACACAATGTAGACAACTCACAATGCTTACTGCGAAGTACGCACTGTGCGCGGTTTACCTGACCGATGCTGCGCTGCGCCCACCATCGACAAACTCAATCGCTTGATCTATTCAGTGTCGGAACCAAGGGTCTGTTCAGGAGAGGTGTCAATTTCGGCACAAAAAAAAGAGACTGTCGTCAGTCTCTTTTTTAGGTCGGCGCGGGGTCTAGAAATTATAGACCGGCTTGTTGCAGACGGTTGGCATGTTGACGGTACAGGGTCACTGGGCTGGTGGCGAACACATTGACCAGACCAAACACCAGATTGGTTTCATCCAAATGGTTTTGTGGATAGTCATCACGGATCACTTGACCCAAATGGCTCGCGCAACGTGGTACCAAACCATCGTTCGGGCCGGGGATCAACGCACCGGTCAGGGCCATAAATGGATCAGAGATATCCAGCGCATTGGTGAAGTGGCTGGTGCCGCCCCATGAGTAGTAACGGATGTTATT
>JASLJP010000173.1 GCA_030152425.1 Aquirhabdus sp. | reverse complement strand
ACCACACCCGACCAGAACACCACATGGCCGAAGCGCCAGATCGGCATACACTTGAGTCCACACCAGCCATAGACAACCGTACGCAGACCCGGCACAAAGCGACACATAAACAGCTCTTTGTTGCTGATCTTGCTGTAGTCGTGATCAGCGCGGGCGGTATAGCTGGTAGCCGCATCACTGTTTTTACTGGCTTTTAGAGCCTTCATCGGCTTACGCAGAACCCGAGCCAGAAAATAAATCGCCAGATCACCGCTATAAATGCCAAACAGTACGGCCGTCCACGACACCCACAGGGGCACCAACCCCGCACTGGCCAGCGATGCGGACAAGATCAACGCCGCATCTTCTTGGATATAGCAAAATAAAATGATGCCAATCGCAGCACCCAAGGTGTTGTACTGGATCAATTCACTGATAAACGACGGGGTAAGCAGCATAGGGAAGGGGTCTAAACAAAGAGACGTAGGTATTATCGTGTTTGTCCGGTGATGATGGCGGAGAGGGGTGCCGGATAGCAATCACTGCATGGTAGGGCAAACGTAACTTAAAGAATTGATTGGGCGCTGAAGCAGTTCAGCACCCATAACACGATAGCGTCAGATACGAGGAGACAGCAAAAACTCCATCAGCGCCTTCTGGGCGTGCAGCCGGTTTTCCGCCTCATCCCAGACCACGGCGCGGGGGTCATCGAGTAGGTCTTCGGAGATCTCTTCACCGCGATGAGCAGGCAGACAATGCATAAACAGTACACCCTCATCGGCCAGATCCAGCAAACGTGGCGTGATCTGGTAGGTGGCAAAACGGCGTTTACGGATGTTTTGTTCAGCTTCTTGCCCCATGCTGGTCCACACGTCGGTTGCGACCAGATGTGCGCCTTCTGCGGCGTCCTCGCTACTGGGCACAAGTTCTGCACAGTGTGCGTATTCCGCCAGCAGTGTAGGATCAGGCTCGAAGCCATAGGGCGAAGCGATTTTCAGCTTAAAGCCCAATTGATGGGCAGCATGGATATAGGAGTTGCACATGTTATTGCCATCGCCAATCCAGGCAAACGTCTTACCGGCAAAGTCGCCACGCATTTCTTTAAAGGTCTGCAGGTCGGCGAGCAACTGACACGGATGATGATCATCTGTCAGGCCGTTAATGACCGGCACTTTGGAGTAAGCAGCAAAGCGCTCGACCGTCTCATGGGCATAGGTACGGATCATGACCAGATCGACCATACGCGAGATGACGCGCGCCGAGTCTTCGATCGGCTCACCACGACCCAACTGGGTGTCGCGCGGAGAAAGGAAGATCGCGCTGCCGCCCAGTTGGCTCATACCGGCTTCAAAGGAAATCCGGGTACGGGTACTCGATTTTTCAAAGATCATGCCGAGGACACGACCTTGAAACGGTTGATGGAGCACGCCCTGACGATGCATTGCTTTCAGCTCGATCGCACGATTCAAGATCGTGTTGAGCTCATCGGGCGTGGTATCGAGCAAACTTAAAAAATGCCGTGGAGGCTGACTGACTGACCGCAACATGCTAACTCCGCGAAACTTTTGCAAAAAAGACTTTTTCGCAATTCCATTATTCTTCCTGTCTTTCCGGCCGCTAGGCACACCCGCAACATGTGCTGGTATGGCGTAAGGCCAGAAAAACTAGCGATTATACGCGAAATTTAAGGCAGACAGGTAAAAATAGCGTGACGCCCTGCGCAAAGCGGCAGCGAGGTCGCACGCAACACGGCGAGTCGGCGTGAAACATAATGGCAGACAGATGAGCAGAGCGGGCTCAGGATGCTGGACGTAAAGACGGGTGATGGGCGAGTAAAAAACTATTGATAAAGAACTCAAAGAAATGCGCGTCGTTCACGGCATCTTCAAAGGGCGGCAGCCCGACCAAAAGACGCCATTTAATATGCTGTAAGAACCCACCAAACATGATGGCCGACTCATAGGGCTGCGGGCAGTAGATTTCGCCGCGCGCATCGGCTTCGCTGAGGATTTTTGCCATATTGGACTGCCCACGGGCGGGTCCAAGCTCATAAGCGATACGGCCAATCTCAGGGTCGCGCTGCGACTCACGCACGATGAGGCGCATAAAGGCGATTTTATCCGGTTGGTTAAAGCCGTTAAACAGCTTGACTGCGGTCTCACTCAGCACTTGCTTGATCGGCGCATCGCCCAGCTCGAAAGGCAAGGCATTTTCGCTAAAGAACACATCATGACGACGCTGTACGAGTGCAACCAACAGGCCTTTTTTGCAGCCAAAAAACTGATAGATAGACGCTTTTGAACCGCCTACATGAGCCACCAAGCTATCCAGGCTGACCCCGTCAAAACCATGCTGTAAAAACAGCTCATCTGCAGCCTGCAGCAGCGCTTCACGACGCTCCATCCCGCGTCGAGTCTGCGGCATGGCCGGCAAAGAGACTGCATCGCGTAGAGGGGTCGCACTACTGCTTGAGGCGTCAGACATAATCAGATCCAGAGTTTGCTAAATTAAATACCGTCGCGTATAGAGCATGTATTTAGTACTGAGTAGTACAGTACTACAGACCTTGCCAGCGTGCAAGGTACGCTTTGTGACTCGCACGCATGCTTCACCTTAACCGCACGACGCATGAGATACGCGGTTCACACCTGTCTTATATCATAACTGTTTCAATTCATGCAGATGCAGTCCGTTTAGCATTTTTTTCGATATCGATAAAAAAGCCCGATCCTGCGGCAGCAGATCGGGCTTTTTATTGCAACAGGTATATGGCCGCTAGGACGACTCTGTTTTGCGCCATGGCACTGCCGGCGAGCCTGTCCAAGCACTCGATGCAGGGATTTGCTCGCCTTTCATGACCAGCGTCAATGGGCCGAGATAGGCGTCATGGCCGACTTCGGCGTGGTAGAGGATGATACTGCGTGCGCTGACGGTCACACGATCACCGATGATCACGTTGCCGATTTTCATGATGCGATCTTCGAACAGATGGGTCTGCGGGCCACAGAAGCTATTCAGCTCGGCGCGATCCCCGATGGTCACACAGTCGTACTCAGTGATGTCCGTGGTATCCAAGTACACCTGCTTGCCTATCTTAGTGCCCAGCAGGCGGAACATATGCGGCAGGAACGGCGTACCGCGCAGATAATTGAGGAAATTCGGCACCGAGACTGACTCATGCAGACTGGTTACCGCTTCGCTGAGCCAAACAAATAGCGTCCACATCGGTACCGATTTAGGCTTATAGCGCCCGATCAGGATCCATTTCAGCAAACCGACAAAGATAAAACAGCCAATGCCATACAGTAGTCCCGACAAAATGAGCATGCCAAAGCCAGCCAGCCAGCCGCGCGACTCGGTAATATCAATGACGTAAAACACCACCATATAACCGACGCCGATGGTCAATGCCAAAGGCAGCACGATACGCATCGCTTCGATGAGGCCGCGCGCAATCCGGCGCAAGAAGCCCGGTTTAAACGTCAGGCCTTCGGTAAAACCGACCATTTTCTCACGTGCTGGCAGACGGATCGGCGGAGAGCCAAACCACGTTTCGCCTTCACCGATCTGATGTTCCGGTGCTTTGGACTGCACGCCGATCAGCACGCCATCGGGGATGGTGGTGCCATCGGGCACATAGGCACCATTGCCGATAAAGCTGCGATTGCCAACAACAGTCGGCTTGAGAATCATCCAGCCACCGCTGATTTCTTCATCGCCCAGCATGACGGCATCGGCAATAAAGCTCTCATCACCGAGCGTAAGCATATCCGGCACCACACCCATGGCGGTGGAGATCTCGGCATCGCGCCCGACCTTGGCACCCAGCATGCGGTACCACGTCGGCGCATAGACGGTAGCATAAACCCCACGCAGGATCTGCAGACTCGACTCTTGGATCTGATTGGCAAACCATTTTCGGTAGTAGGTTTCACTATGTACCGACGAAATACCGGGCTTGAGACGCGGCAGCGCAATCCAGCGAATCGCCACCGACAGCAGTACGGTGACAATGACCATCACGGTGCTGGCAGGGATGGCCAAAATAAAATAGTGGACGGCGGTCAGCGTCACATCGTCTGCCGCCAAGAGCGGACTGAGCCAATGCGAGTCGAACCAGTCGACGATGATGAATGTTGGAAAGATCGGGATAAAGAACAAGCACGCGACGACCATGACGCTCAGGAAAAAGAATACAAATTCGCCTGCCAATCGAGTATTGCTCACCGCGGGACGTGGTGGATAGCTGTCGGGGGAAAAGGTGTCGATCTTCTTGGCGGGTGCACCGTCCCAGACATCATAGGCGTCGATGACTTGGCCATGAGACAGTGCGGACAGGCCGTTTAGTCGACCATAGGTCTTGATGCACGTATCGCTTTCCAAGATCGCATAGGAACCCACGTAGGCTTCGTCTTCAAGATTAATGGTGCCGAGGGTCAGCCAACCGCGTTCGACGCGGGCGTTTTCCAGATTGACCGACGAGCCGATACTCACGCCATCGCCGATGGTCAGCAGAGACGGCATCCGGATATGGATCGAGCCGATCGACACATCACGGCCGACCGATGCACCCATCCCACGCAGATACCAGTGATACAACGATGAACCGGACAGCAGATGCACCGGCGCGACATCGGAGAGGCGATCCGCCAGCCACCAGCGCAGATAGACCGCGCCCCACAGGGGATAGCGGCCAGGTTGTACATTGGACAGCAGTAGACGCTTGCCGATGATCGACACCACAAAGCCGGTCATCTGCGTGAGTAAGAACACGCCCAATGAGACCAAGATCGCCCACCAGACGTTGTCATCCGGTGTGGCCGTCAGATAGTGATAGGTAAAGAACGGCGCCAGCCATTGCAAGATGTGCAGGCTGATCAAAAACGGCAGCAGAGTCAATTGGGCGCCGCCACACAGGATGCGGCGCAAAGTGTGGTCTTGTAGCTCTTCGGGCTGCCATGGTGCAGCATCGTCGATCTGCTCGGATTGCTCTGCCATCTTGGCCGCAATTGCACCAACACGGCGCTGCTGATACAGATCATGGATAGTGATATGGCTGTAAGCGGGGAAGGCGCGTAGACCCGACACCAGTCGTGCCGCCAGGAGCGAGTGGCCACC
>JASLJP010000124.1 GCA_030152425.1 Aquirhabdus sp. | reverse complement strand
CCTTTTTTATGCGTGCCAGTATCTACGCTTGGGGCGATGGATTATTTAATGCGCATTGAACTCAAAAACTTAAAATTTGAGGCAAATCGTTTACACTTGATCGCACAATAACCTCTGCTCTATATCACGGTGATCCTGCTCTCATGCCCAGACATATGCCCAGTCGCAATCGAAAGCGCACCAATATCTTGACGATCCTTGGCGTCACGGTGCTGCTGCTGTTGATTGTGGCGTTGATTAATAGCTATCTGGTGCACCAGCGGATCAAGGAGCGCCGGATCAAGGCGACCGCGGATGCGGCAGCCAGTGCGGCGGCGCTGCAGCAGAACGAAAGTGCGGCAAAACAGCGCGCTGACCTTGCGGCAAAACAGGCTGCAGCGGCGCTGAAGGCGGCGCAGGTGGCTACAGCAGCCAATGCCCAAACCCAAAGCTTCCAAGCGGCGGTGGAAGAAACACAGAACTATACTGCACGACTCACTGATATTATGAAACGCTGGTTTGCCGAGTATAGCGATGCCAAAAATGACGCCAATGAATATCGCGGCGCGCATGTCGCCAATCTATTGGCCATCTACAACGAGCTGGTGAACTATAAAGTACCGGAAGGGCTGAAAGCGACCAAAACGCAACTGCTCGGCGAGATGGCTACCGCATTGGATCGGGTTAACGTTGATCCAACTTCGCATAAACCTTATATGAACTTCGTCCACGATGACGCAGAGTCGCAAAGCGCCGCGCCAGTGGCTACGGTCATCGGTGGTGCCGAGCAGAGCGGTGAAGATAGCGCTGCACCGAAGCGTAAAGTCACCACACCGATTGCCAAATCCGGCGCAACGCCGGACGCTCCGTCGTGGTTTAACGCGGCAGGGGATATCGGAGCGGGGTTGTTTTAAGTGGGCGGCAGCGCGTTAGTGTGTAGTCGGTTCCGGCAGCAGATCCAGATCGTGTTCGATCAGATATTCAGCGACACTGCGGCCGAGGACGGCGCATTTGCCTTTAAATAGACCCATCTCATGGCGGCTTTGTTTGCCGCCGCCGACACGGATCAGGTAGTCAATTCTCGTCACAAATTCCAACGACTCGTCGCCAAACTCGCGACCGATGATGATTCGTTCATCCACATCATAGACCCCACATTTGACCTTGAGCGCCCGCGCTGCGGAGAGACCGACGGTGCGATAGCCGAGTTTGCTGGCGATCTGGTAGGCGATTTTGGGCACGCCGATATTGGTCAGGCCACTGATGATGCGGATATCGGCAGGCGGTGCTTTGGGGGCGTGAAGTGCGACCAATTGCAGCATCGATTGTTCGAGCAGGGCATATGCACCTGTCTGGTCGATCTGATCGGAGCTATAGCCGACGATGCCGATATTCATCAGCCCGCCAACTCACCCTGTACCAGATTCATGCTGCGGATTTCGGTCACCCGGACGGTGGCAAACTGGCCGATCAGTGCTTTGTCACCGATGAACTGTACCAGTCGCGTATTGTCGGCGCTGCCGATCAGCATGCTGTCATCGCGGTCGGAAATCTTCTCGACCAGCACCTGCATGGTTTTGCCCAGCATGGCGTCGGTCTTGGCGACGGTCGAGGCTTTGATCACGTCTTTGACACGCGACAAGCGTACTTTTTTGACGTCTTCTGGCGTGTGATCCGGCAGCTCGGCGGCCGGAGTGCCCGGACGCTTGGAGTAGATAAAGCTATAGGAGTGATCAAAATCGAGATCGCGGATAAACTGCAGGGTGTCCTCAAACTCGGCGTCGCCCTCATTGGGGAAGCCGATAATGAAGTCACTCGACAGGTGAATGTCTGGACGCACCGCCCGCAGTTTTTTGATCTTGTCGATATAGACGTCGATGGTGTGGTTGCGCTTCATGGCGGCCAGCACCGGATTGGAGCCGCTTTGCACCGGCAGGTGCAGGTGCGAGACCAGTTGCGGCAGCTCGGCGTAGACGTTGATCAGTTCATCGGAGAATTCCAGCGGATGGCTGGTGGTGTAGCGCAGGCGGCCGATGCCGGGGATCTTGGCCACCAGACGCAGCAGATCGGCAAAGTTACATACGCCGCCATCGTGTTGCTCGCCGCGATAGCCGTTGACGTTTTGTCCCAGTAGCGTTACTTCGCGGACGCCTTGCGCGGCCAGGCTGACGATCTCGGCGATCACGTCATCCAGTGGGCGCGAGACTTCTTCGCCACGGGTATAGGGCACCACGCAGAACGAGCAGTACTTGGAGCAGCCTTCCATGATCGAGACAAAGGCTTTAAAGCCTTCGACCTTCGGCTCAGGCAGGAAGTCGAATTTTTCAATCTCGGGGAAGGAGATGTCGACCAGTGAAATCTTTTGGTTGGTAGTGCGGTCGGCTTTGTTGGCGTGATGCTGGTTGAGCATCTGCGGCAGACGGTGCAGGGTCTGTGGACCAAACACCATGTCGACATAGGGCGCGCGTTTCTGGATGCCTTCGCCTTCTTGCGAGGCCACGCAGCCGCCGACCCCGATGATCAGCTCGGGGTTTTGCTCTTTGAGCTTGCGCCAGCGGCCAAGCTCGCTGAATACTTTTTCTTGCGCTTTTTCGCGGATCGAACAGGTGTTCATCAGCAGGATGTCGGCTTCGGCCGGATCAGTCGTCACCACATAGCCATGCGAGTCACCGAGCAGGTCGGCCATCCGACTGCTGTCATATTCGTTCATCTGGCAGCCTTGAGTTTCGATATACAGACGTTTAATCGGCAGGCTCTCGCTGTCGGCGGGCAGCACTGGGGCAGCAGCGACAGGCTGTGCGCTGGTCGTCACGGCAGGATTAAAGGTCTGTACGGTCATGTCGTTACCCATCGAGTCTTAAAGGCAGCCTATGCAGGCCAAATTGCGAGCCGCATATTCTAGCATTTTTTAGGCCGAGCGATAAGCAGTTTGTTTTTTGTGCGATGAACCGTCTATCGTGCGGTCACCGTCATGGGCAGGGCGCACGCAAGTGTTAAATGCTGGGAGCGGCGCTATGACCATGGATTTATGCGGTTTTCCGCTTTTTTATCCAAAATTTGCGCTTTTTTCTGCACATTTGGCGGTTTTACCCTTATTTTTCGTCAGTTCTGCACATTTGGGCGTTTTTTAGTGACGGAACATACAAATGTTGCAAGATGTAACAATGAGCAACAGAACGCGTGTTGTCGTCGCTGGGGCGACGCCTTAAAGTGCAGCTATGGCAACTCGCCATGAGGTTTTTAAGTACGACCTGAATCAGCAAGATGTGGCCTTTCGCCACGTAGGAGTAACGATCATGAATAAGTTGATGATAGCAAGTGTGTTAACAATGGGTGTCGTGGTCGCTCAACCTGCGTTGGCTGATTATGACACCGTCGGTTCAGCGGTGATCGGGAGTGTCGCGGGTGCCGTGATCGGTCATGCAGTCGGTGGTCGCCAAGGTGCTGCGGTCGGCGCTGCCATCGGTGGTGTGAGTGGTGCGGTGATTTCGTCGAACTCACGCGGCTACTACTCCGGCGGTTACTACGAGCGTGAGCCTGTGGCCTATCGCCCAGCGCCGGTCTACCAGCGTACCCAAGTGGTCTATAGCCAACCCGCCCCTGTGTATTATTCCCAGCCGGTGCGTGAGGTGTATGTCCAGCCCGTCCGTACCGTGGTCTATCCGGTCGGTTATGAGCGTGTCTCGTATGGCTATGGTTTCCGCAAAGGCTGGCACCATGGCTGGGATCGTGACCGCTATGACCGCGACAACCATGAATTCCGTGGCTATGGCCGCTACTAATCAGCAGCCTACACGACACAAACTGTGATGCAGTACGCGTAGCCGGTTGCCATGACCGGCTACGCTGGGGGAGTAGGGCTACGCGGTGAGTGGCACTCGCGCTCACCGCGTGACGCTAGCCCATATCCATAGTCACCGTTCGCGATGACTACGCATATGGGAGATTAAAAAACAGTGGCGATGCGTATGCATGGCCTGTCTTATTTTTTTATTTAAAAATGTTCTTTTTATATTAAAGGTGGAAATGATGAATAAATTTCTGATGTCTCTTGCCCTTGCGGCAACAGTAGCAACCGGTACGACCGCTTATGCGGGCGATGATTTGCGTAATGCGGCCGCAGCCGGTCTGGGCGGTGTCGCAGGCGCGGCGATCGGTCAACAACTGGGTGGTAAAACCGGTGGTTTGATCGGCGCAGGTGTCGGCGGTGCAGCCGGTGGTGCAGCGGTTGGTGGTCGTCGTTCGGCGATTGGCGGCGGTCTGGGCGGTGTCGCGGGTGCCGCAGTCGGTGGCAATACGCGTAACGGCCAATTGATCGGTGCTGGCCTCGGCGGTGCAGGCGGTGCGGCGATTGCCCACTCCAGCGGTCGTAGCAGCTATAGTGATCGCGGCGGCTATCGTCGTGGCTATACCAATAACCGTGGCTATCATGGCCATCATCATCGCAAGCATCATCGTCACCATCGCCATCATCACTAAGGGGCAGCGCGCTTTCAGCGCCGCAGTCCATCGTGATCAAGAACAGCCCCGAGGGGCTGTTTTTTTTATGAGTGATGCCAGGCGATGCGCCGTATATCTGCCGACAGATGCCTTAAATAAAGTGCGACAAACCGCAGTAGCAGACTGGCGGTTTAGCTGGATTTGTCACAGAATGAGGTGATGGGAAAAATCGGCCAGAATGCGTCTTAGTCGACGGATCAAGATCAGATCTCCCGCAGCATAGAAGATGAATAATCGCGCATGGCGCCACTGGCGTCTGCGTATCAGGGGAAATAGGGGCGTATCGCGCATGCAAAAAAACAGTCAGCAGTGGTCGGCATTAAGGCGGGGCATGATCGCAGCCCTGCTCTTACTCGGGTGTAGCAGTAGCTATGGCTATTATGGCGACTCCTACTATGGCTCGCGCTACAGTAAAGAGCCGAAATACACCACCGTCTATAAATGCCATGATGCCAAAGGCAATGTGACGATGAGCAGCTTTGAATGTCCGAACAAAACCAAGATGGTCGCGCGTGAAGATATAAAGGTGCGTGAAGAGCGCTACCGCTGGAACCGCTATTCGGGCAATCAGGATTGGCGGTATTCGCAGTACAACCGACCCGACTACGAGTCCAGCTATCGCCGCAGCATGGTCAATAGCCGTCCGAATGCCGCGGAGATCAATGCCAAGTACCGTGAAGCCCAGCGTCAAGCCGAGTGGGATGGCTGGAAAAATCGCGATCACAATGTGACTGAAGCCAAACTGTCGCGACTGGACAGCCAGCGCAAAGCCGAGCTCGGTCAGGGTAACTATTTACGCTAAAGGTGACATGCTTAGATCGCCAGCCGAAAAAGAGCCGCGCAATTGCGCGGCCTTTTTATGCGGCATGACGGATCAGGACGAGCGGAGGGTCAGTCGATCCCAGCCGTCGTGTACCACCAGTTTGGCGTCTGCCCAGCTCAGCCGCGAGTCGCCTTTGACGACCTCCCATGCCTCAGCTAAGCTGCTTTCATGTGCCTCAAATGACACCTCATCAGGGTGTTGGAGGTGTGCTTGATAGCCGAGCTGATACGCCGCGCGATAGTCACGGGTATAGTCGTATTCGCTGCGATAGTAGGGGCGGGTGGTATAGGCTTGTTGCCAGTAGCTATCTTCGAGTACCGGATATTTAGACTCGGCCAGACCATGACCCGCCAGCCCGCCGACGACGGCACCGATGGTGGCACCGACCAGCGATCCGACCGGCCCTGCGGCCATGCCGACATAAAGCCCAGCAGTCACCCCAGACAGCGCGCCGAGCCCGGTGGCAACGGGATGGGCACCGGGTTCGCCGCTGATCGGATCTGCATTCAGATCTGATTTTTCGGCAGGGGTCATCGTTTTGATATGCGCGCGATCCATTTGATCAGTCGTAATATGGCTCATGATTCACTCCATGGACGTTTTATTCTAGGGGTATCACTACTCCTAAATCGTGCCATGTTTACCGACCACAGGCTGTGGTCAGTCGGCAGTGATCCTGTGCAGGCGATGTGTCGTTGGTCGCAGTTTTGCTGGCGCTATGGCCTGTTTTGGTAAACAGGCGCGGGGAAGATGCATCGTGTGTAACAGCGGGTAGGCGCTCGGTATCCCAGCGCCGCAGGTCAAGTGGCTTCGCCCGTAGTCGTGGGTGCTGCGGGTGCTGCAGGGCTGCTCAGCATATG
>JASLJP010000085.1 GCA_030152425.1 Aquirhabdus sp. | reverse complement strand
CACCAAGTTTGACTCCTCGCTGGACCGAGGCGATCCGTTTCAAACCGTGATCGGTGTAGGCCGCGTCATCAAAGGCTGGGATATCGGCATCATCGGTATGCAAGTCGGCGGCAAGCGTAAACTGATCATCCCATCTGAATTGGGCTACGGCGCACGCAGCATGGGCAGCCTGATTCCTGCTAACTCGAACCTCACCTTTGAGATTGAGTTGCTGGAGGTGTTGACGCGGGATGAGTGAGGACTAAGGCATCTACTGCCTCGTGCTAGCTTTTCCGCCCCGCCAGCTCATCCGCCAACTGCACCGCCACCACCAGACTCCCCGCTTCAGCCTTACCTGTGCCCGCCAGATCGAGCGCGGTGCCGTGGTCGACCGAGGTGCGGATAAAGGGTAAACCGAGGGTGATGTTCACCGCTTCGCCAAAGCCGAGAGCTTTGAGGACTGGGAGTCCCTGATCGTGGTACATCGCCAGCACGGCGTCGGCATCCTTGAGATGGCGTGGGGTAAATAAGGTATCGGCAGGCAGCGCGTGACCGACATCGACGCCTTGGGCGCGAAACTGCGCCAGTATCGGCTCGATCACGTCGATCTCTTCGCGGCCGAGGTAACCGCCCTCGCCAGCATGGGGGTTGAGGCCGCAGACGAGGATTTTTGGCGATTCGATGCCAAATTTGCTGCGCAGGTCATGAATCAGGATATTGAGCACTTGGGTCAGGGTCTGCGCGGTGATCGCATCGGGCACGGCGCGTAGCGGCAGATGGGTCGTGACCAGCGCGACACGCAGCGTCTTGGTCGCCAGCATCATAACGACTTTATCCACCTTCGCTTTTTCCTGAAAAAACTCGGTATGACCACTAAACGGGATACCGGCGTCGTTAATGACTGACTTCTGCACCGGCGCGGTAACCACACCGGCAACCCGCCCATGGATACAGGCATCGGCGGCGACGGAGAGTTGCTCCAGCACATAGGCAGCATTGGCAGGGTTCAACTGCCCATCCACCACCGGCGCGCGGAGCGGTACGGGGCGGATATAGAGGCTGCCCCTGGGCGCAGGCTGCTCCTGACCGATATAGTCGATCAGATTGATGTCGATACCGAGCTTGCGCGCGCGGCGTAGCATCAGTGCGGTGTCAGCCAGCACGATCAGCGGACGGGTGATCCCCTGCTCGGGCGGGAGATGCGCCAAGGCCAAGGTGATATCGATGCCGATGCCCGCAGGCTCACCAGTGGTCAGATAGAGGGGGAGATGTGCAGCCGCGCTCATGCGATACCTTTAAAAACGATTCGAAAGAATAGTTTTAGTATACCTGTCGCGCAGCGATGGTAAATCAACACTTTGCAGCATTTCAGCCCTCTGGCCGAGCCACAACGCACTGACGATGCATAGACCCGGCGGACGCTACAAAAGAAATCGCAGATTTAATACCCAAAGCGGTTGTCAACCCCTGAATACTTCCCTATAATTCGCGGTCTGTTTTGAGAGCCCCGTAAACTCTCTTAGACACTTTATATAGGCATACATGCAATGAAAACTATCAGCGCAAAGCCAGAAAACGTCACACGCGACTGGTTTGTCGTCGACGCAAACGGCAAAACACTCGGTCGCATCGCGACTGAAATCGCGAGTCGTCTGCGCGGCAAGCACAAACCTAGCTACACCCCGCACGTTGACACCGGTGACTACATCATCGTGATCAACGCGGAAAAAGTCGTTGTCACCGGCAACAAAGCCCAAGACAAAATGTACTATCGCCACAGTGAATTCCCAGGCGGCCTGAAAGAGACCAACTTCACCAAGTTGATCGCTCACAAGCCTACTGATGTACTTCATCGTGCAATCAAAGGCATGCTGCCTAAAGGTCCTCTTGGCTTTGCCATGATCACCAAACTGAAGCTGTATGCTGGCGCGACTCATCCGCATGAAGCACAACAACCACAAGTTCTGGAACTGTAAGCCATGACTACACAACGTAACTACGGCACTGGTCGCCGCAAGACCGCTACCGCTCGTGTGTTCCTGGCTTCAGGTACAGGTTCACTGACCATCAATGGCAAAACGCTTGACCAATACTTCGCACGTGAAACTTCACGTATGATCGTACGTCAACCGCTTGAGCTGGTCGATGGCGTGGGCAAATACGACATTTTCGTCACCGTAAAAGGCGGCGGCATGAGTGGTCAAGCTGGTGCAATCCGCCACGGTATCACCCGTGCACTGTACGCATCTGACGAAACTCTGAAAACCTCACTGCGTCAAGCTGGTTTCGTTACCCGCGATGCGCGTGAAGTTGAACGTAAGAAAATCGGTCTACGCAAAGCACGTAAACGTCCACAGTACTCCAAGCGTTAATTCTCAAACGCCTCTGGTTGTCCTTTGGATGCGCAACAAACCCCGACAGTGTTCGGGGTTTGTTGTATCTGGACGCTGCAAAACGGCACGCTTTCGCAATGCACATATTCAAATCTGCTTTATTCACAAGTCACGCATGGTGTTAGGCGCTGATACTCTTTACCATTACCGCTGTCGCCTACAGATCCACCCACTTGAGAGTCACGGATGAGCAACACCTCGCCTGCCGATGTCAACCACAGCCGTCGCCGTCTGCTGGTCCACACCACCACGACGCTAGGCTCAGTCGGTGCGATCGCAGCGCTGGTGCCTTTTGTCCGCTACTGCAGCCCACAGCAAAACATCCCGCTGGTCGACGCCTCGGTGAGTCTGGACGTCAGCACCCTCGCCGCAGGTCAAATGACCGTGACGCAGTGGCAGGGCAAACCGGTGTTTATCATCCGCCGCACAGCAGAGATGATCGCCCAGCTCAGTCGTCCTAGTGCAAGCCTCCGCGATCCAGACTCGACAGAATCCAAACAACCTGCCTATGCGAAAAACGTCTATCGCTCACGCGACCCCAGCATTCTGGTCATGGTGGCGGTCTGTACTCATCTCGGCTGTGCACCGGGCTATCGGCCAGACAGCAGCGCAGCCACTGCCGCCGACTGGACCGGCGGCTTTGTCTGCCCCTGCCATGGCTCGACCTTTGATCTGGCGGGGCGCGTGTATAAAGACGTGCCTGCTCCCCTGAATATGGAAATCCCGCCGTATAGCTTGGTGGGCAATGTACTGACATTGGGGACAGATGTATGACGCGTCTGTCCCAGCGGCTTAAAGCGTGGATCGACGCACGCTTCCCAATGACGCAGATCTTTGAACGTCATCTGTCCCTATATTATGTGCCGAAAAACCTCAATATCTGGTACCTCTTTGGCCTGCTGGCCATGCTGATGCTGGTGACCCAATTGCTGTCCGGCCTGATGCTGACCCTGCACTACACCCCAACGGTAGATGGCGCGTTTGATTCGATCCAGCACATCATGCGCGATATCGACATGGGCTGGCTGATGCGGTATCTGCATACCACGGGGGCGTCGATGCTGTTTGTTGTGCTGTATTTACACCTATTTCGCGGTCTGCTGTATGGCTCATACCAAAGGCCCCGCGAGCTGGTGTGGCTACTGGGCATGGCGCTGTATGTCTGCCTACTGGCGGAAGGATTCTGCGGCTATATCCTGCCGTGGGGTAACCTGTCGTATTGGGGAGCGCAGGTGGTGTTTAGTCTGCCGTCCTCGATCCCCTATTTCGGCGAGCCGCTGGCCAACTGGCTGCGCGGTGACTATGGCGTCACAGGCGTGACGCTATCGCGCAGCTACGCGCTGCATATCATCGTCATACCGCTGCTGATTGGACTGCTGATCTGGAAACATATCACCGCCCTGCACCATGTCGGCTCAAACAATCCCGACGGCATCGAGATCCGCGCCCAGACCGATGCGCAAGGCATTCCGCTGGATGGCATCCCGCTGCACCCCTACTACACCACCCATCATCTGGTCGGTGTGGTGGTGTTTTTCATGGTGTTTTTCGCAGTGGTGTTCTTCTTTCCCACCGGCGGGGGCTATCTGCTCGAACCCGCCAACGCCATCGCCGCCAACCCGCTGCAGACGCCCACCGAGATCACCCCTGCGTGGTACTACACGCCGTTTTACGCTATTTTGCGCGCAATTCCGAGCAAGCTGGGCGGTGTGCTGGCGCTGGCGGCGGCCATCGCGGTGCTGTTTGTCCTGCCATGGCTGGATCGCTCGCCGGTCAAGTCGATGCGCTATAAAGGGATCTGGTCACGACTGTGGCTGGGGATGCTGGTCGTCAGTGTATTGCTGCTCGGGGTGATCGGCATCACCCCGCTGGATCATGCCTTGCTGCCTTTCCTCAGCAACCAACATCTGGCACTGCT
>JASLJP010000371.1 GCA_030152425.1 Aquirhabdus sp. | reverse complement strand
GATATTAATGTGAGCGCTGACAACGGTCTCGTTCTCGCCCAAACCGATATCAAAAATCCTGCCGGTACCGTCGCCGGTACCAATAAAGGAGACATGGTTCCCCGCATCGTGCTCGCCAGCGCATTTATGACCGTGCCGCATGTCTTCCTCGATGACCTCACCGTCGGCGTCGGGATCTATGCACCCTACGGCTTAAAAACCAATTACGAGTCTACCTTCCAAGGTCGCACATTTGGTGACAAGAGCACCGTCATTGTTACCTCATTGCAGCCTACGATATCTTATAGCTTTACGCCCAGCATTGCAGTCGGCGCAGGGATTAACTTTAACCACATTGAAGGTGTACTCACTAACGGCGCAGTACCTGGTGATCCGACTTCTACCCAAGAGCTGAAAGGCAGTGACAATGCCCTCGGTTATAATATCGGTGTCTTGTTTACCCCGACACCAGCCTTGAACGTGGGCCTGACTTACCACTCGCAAGTGGACTACACCCTGCATGGTTCAGCCAAGGTTGAAAATATTCCCGTCACGGGCGTACCCGGTGTCAAATTTACTGCAGGCACACCAGCTGATTTAGACTTGACCACACCAGACAGCTTAGAACTCTCCGGCGTATTTAAAGTCACACCGACGTTCGACATTAAAGCCAGCATCACGCGTACACGCTGGAGCACGATCGAAACCTTAGAGCCAAAAACAAATTTCACCACGAATGGGGTGTGGACGACACCGACACTCACGGGTGGTTTGGACGCACAGGTGAAAGCCGGAATCGTCAACACGCTCAACAACACGCATTCAGCTGAAACGCTCAATCTGCAAGACTCCAATATGTACAGTATCGGTGCGGATTGGAAAGCGTGTGAAAAACTGACGCTGCGCTTAGGCTTCGGCTACGATGAATCACCCGTCCGCAAAGAGTTCCGCAATGTACGCCTGCCTACAGCCGACCGTGCGGTCTATGCATTGGGTGCCAACTATGCCTTCACCAAAAATCTGAATATCGATGTGGCGTACAACTACCTGCGTGAAGCCAATGCCCACATTGATCGTACAAACGCAACCGGCACCTACCAAGCCGACTACAAAAACTCTGGTCACTTGATCGGTGCGCAATTGAACTATCGCTGGTGGTAATCTAACTCGGTAGCCAGCAGCATAAAAAAACAGGACACCAAGTCCTGTTTTTTTATGACCACAACATTTGAGTTTGGCAATAAAAAACCGCTCATCGTGAGCGGTTTTTTTTACACCGTATGATTCATTGGTTTATTTAGCGGCTTGTGCTGCTTTGGCCGCCAGACGGCTGCGATGCAGAACTGGCTCGGTATAACCGTTTGGCTGTTTGCCACCTTCGATGATCAGCTCACGGGCTGCTTGGTATGCAATCGAGGTGTCGAAGTTGCCTGCCATGTTGCTATACAGCGCATCGCCCGCATTTTGTTTATCCACAACCGCAGCCATACGCTGCAGCGTTTCATCGACTTGTGCTTCGGTGATAATGCCGTGTTTCAACCAGTTAGCAACGTGCTGACTTGAAATACGCAGGGTCGCGCGATCTTCCATCAGGCCGATATCATGCAGGTCAGGAACTTTCGAGCAGCCGACGCCTTGGTCGACCCAACGGACGACGTAGCCCAAAATCCCTTGGCAGTTGTTGTCCAGCTCTTGCTTGATGTCTTCGGCAGACCAGTTGGTGTCTTCAGCCAGTGGAATGGTCAAGATGTCATCCACATTGGCGGGAACGCGTTTTAGCAATTCTTTTTGAGTCGCGAACACATCCACTTCATGGTAATGCAGTGCATGCAGGGTTGCGCCAGTTGGCGAAGGAACCCAAGCAGTGTTGGCGCCTGATTTTGGATGAGCGATCTTTTGTTTGATCATTTCCGCCATCAGGTCCGGCATCGCCCACATGCCTTTACCGATCTGTGCTTTACCCGACAGGCCAGTTGCCAGACCGACATCCACGTTTTGGTTTTCGTAAGCCGCAATCCACTTGGCAGCTTTCATGCTGTTTTTGCGAATCATGGCGCCAGCCAACATGGAGGTATGAATCTCATCGCCAGTACGGTCCATAAACCCAGTGTTGATAAACATCACACGGTCTTTGGCAATACGGATGGCTTCTTTCAGATTGACCGACGTGCGGCGCTCTTCGTCCATGATACCGACTTTCAAGGTCAGCGGTGCCAGACCCAGCAGCTTCTCGACGCGCTCGAACAGCTCAACGGTAAAGGCGACTTCTTCTGGACCATGCATTTTTGGTTTGACGATATAGATCGAACCAGTACGCGAGTTTTTGAGTTTGCCCGTACCTTTCAGGTCATGGATTGCAATCAGGCTGGTGATCGCGCCGTCCATGATGCCTTCAAAGACGTCTTCACCATCAAAACGTGCCATTGGATTGGTCATCAGGTGACCCACGTTACGGTTCAGCAGCAATGAGCGACCGTGCAGGCTAAACGCTTTACCCGCTGGGTCTTTAAAGGTTTTGTCACCGTGCATGGTGCGGGTATGCGGCTGGCCATTCTTTTCAAAGGTATCCGCCAGATCCCCTTTCATCAGACCCAGCCAGTTTTTATACACTTCAACTTTGTCTTCCGCATCTACAGCCGCAACAGAATCTTCGCAGTCTTGGATGGTGGTCAATGCTGCTTCGAGTTCGACGTTTTTAATGCCCGCTGGATCGGTCTTGCCGATTGGGCTGGTTGGGTCGAACTGGATTTCAATATGGATGCCATTGTTTTTCAGCAGGATGCTGGTCGGCGCAGCAACTTCACCGGCATAGCCCACGTATTTCTCTGGGCTTTGCAGACCGGTGGTGGTGCCATCTTTCAGAGTGACTTGCAGAGCACCGGATGCAATGCTGTAGCTCACTGCATCAACATGGCTGCCGGCAGCCAGCGGCGCGGCTTTGTCCAAGAAATTACGAGCAAATGCGATGACCAGATTGCCGCGTACAGGGTTATAGCCTTTGCCTTTTTCTGCACCATTGTCGGTAGAGATTGCATCGGTGCCATACAGTGCATCGTACAGGCTGCCCCAACGCGAGTTGGCTGCGTTCAATGCGTAACGTGCGTTCTTCACCGGCACAACCAATTGTGGGCCAGCCAGCGTGGCAATTTCCGCATCGATATTTTGTGGTGTGACTTCAAAATCAGCACCGACCGGGACCAGATAGCCGATTTCGTGCAGAAACTGTTTGTATTCTGCGAAAGATTTGCTCTTGCCGCCATTTTCATAATAAGCGTCAATTTTTGCTTGCAGGTCATCACGTTTGGCCAGCAGCGCTTTGTTCTTTGGCGTCAGGTCGGCGACAATTTGGGCCAGACCTGTCCAGAAGTTTTCACTGCTTACGCCAGTTTGGGGCAAAGCCTCTTGTTCGATAAAGTCGTATAACTCTGGGGCAACTTCAAGTTTGCCTTTTTGAACATATGTCATGGTCTGTCCTAGTGTGTGCCAAATGAAGCAGAAGACCGCGCGAATCGCCACGGCAGAAAATAAAGGTGGGTAATTATACTGTGTAATGCGAACTTTTGCAGCTTGAGCGCTTTTTTTCGTGTGTGAAGTGTGCACATTTAATGCTTGCCGTTCAGGCTTTTTGTGACTCTCACTTCATATAAACGCAATGTTTCAAAAAAGCGTAATCTGCTATCCTTAGCACCAGATTTAGTCCACCCATGAGATTACTATGACTGTCACCCTCGGAACTCCCCTGCAGCCTTCGGCCTTCCGCGTGCTATTACTTGGCTCTGGTGAGCTGGGCAAGGAAGTCGCCATTTCGCTACAGCGCCTCGGGGTCGAAGTACATGCAGCAGATCGTTACGCCGATGCACCTGCGATGCAGGTCGCTCATGTCTCTCATGTCCTCAAAATGACAGACGCAGTTGCCCTCAAAGCCTTGATTGATACTGTCAAACCGCATCTGATCGTGCCAGAGATTGAAGCCATTGCAACAGAAGTGTTACTCGAGATTGAGGCCAACGGGAGTGCTACGGTCATCCCCTCGGCCAAAGCCGCCAACCTGACCATGAACCGTGAAGGAATCCGCAAACTCGCTGCCGAAACGCTGGGTCTCCCCACCTCTTCGTTCCGTTTTGCCGATAGCCTGCAAAGTTTTAAAGCAGCCTGTGACAATATCGGCTACCCCTGCTTTGTTAAACCCGTCATGTCATCGAGTGGCAAAGGCCAATCCCGGGTGACCAGTTACGACCAAGTTGAAGCCGCTTGGACCTATGCGATGGATGGCGGCCGTGTCAACTCCGGCAAAGTGATCGTCGAAGGCCAAATCAATTTTGATTTTGAAATTACGCTTCTCACTGTCCGCGCCAAAAACCCTGAAACTGGCCTGATCGAAACACATTTCTGCGATGCCATCGGCCATCGTCAGGATGCAGGTGACTATGTCGAAAGCTGGCAACCACAGCCCATGACCGACAAAGCCTTGATCGAATCCAAACGCATCGCAGATCTGGTGACCACCGCCTTGGGCGGTTGCGGCGTATTTGGTGTCGAGCTGTTTATCCGGGGAGATAAGGTCTGGTTTAGCGAAGTCTCGCCACGCCCACATGACACCGGCCTTGTGACTCTCGCCAGCCAGTTCCAGAGTGAGTTTGAGTTACACGCGCGTGCCATCCTTGGTTTGCCGGTCGATACCACGCGCCACAGTGCCGCCGCCAGTGCGGTCATTTATGCCGGCCTGGAAGGCACGAATCTGACCTACACAGGTGCGGAACGTGCCTTGAGTATTCCTGGCAGTGACCTGCGCATTTTTGGCAAACCGGAAGGCTTTGCTCGTCGCCGTGTTGGTGTCGCGACCGTACGTGCCAAGGATACCGAAACCGCGCGCCAACTGGCCAAACAGTCCGCCGACGAAATCAAAGTCTCCAACTAAACCCTGCACAATAATCACCCATAAAAAAACCTATCCAGATG
>JASLJP010000064.1 GCA_030152425.1 Aquirhabdus sp. | reverse complement strand
ATGTGGCAGCGGCGGATATGCGGCTGGCTGTTATATAACCTGAATGCCAGTCTAGGTCGAAGCGCCGTGCGATGCTATGACCGTGCAGACAGCGCCCACAAGTCGCGCGGTCAAGTCCACACAGCCTGCCCCTGCAGGGCGTTTATTCATCGTTGAGCGGGCATTCGCTGCGGCTAGGGTCGGTCTTGCAGCGCACATTTTTCAGCAGATGGAGCATCTCTTTGTCATAGATGCCACTCTTGCCCAGCTCGATGCGGGCGGTTTTCATCAGGGCGATAAAGCCCAGTTTGTCTTTGGCGCTGATGTCCAGCCATAGCTTGGGGTCGACTGTTTTTTCCGCGTTATCTATATATTTATACGCTGTTCCGATCTGTGAATAGACGTACTCACGGATTTTTTGGTTGGCATCGGGGTTATTAAACTTGTTTTTGTGGACCAGGATCGTACCGGTGAACTGCAGGATCGGCACACGCACCAGCGCGCCTTGCAGTTTGCCATCGGCGCTGGTCATGCCCTTGTACAGTTCGAAGGGTTTGGCCATCACGGCAGGTCCCACCATGATATCGACCTGATGGGTGTTGAATTTGGCGCCGACTGACATCAGGTCGGCGTTGACCGGCTTGCCCCCGATCTTTTGCACCAGTTTGAGCTGCGCTTTGTCGTTGTTCAGCACCGCGATCTTTTTGCCGCTGGCGCCAGCCAGCGTGCTATAGCGGCGGTCACTGACATAGAGATACAGCGCGCCCATCGGGATCATGCCGATCACTTCATAGTCGCCGACCGACATCTTGGCGGCCACATTCTTGCTGGTCAGGACTTGCAGCGCCAGATTGACGTCTTCTTTACTGGTCAGACCGCCAATGGCGGTCATGGAGTAGATGTATTTATTGAACTCATTGGCGCGCAGGGTGGTGATCATGGCCAGATCGCATTTGCCGCTTTTAAAGTCGCTGATCAGCTGGTTTTCATTGCTATAGGCTTTCAGCTCATTGGGCGTCAGGATGCCGAAGCGCGGCATCTGCAGTGCATAGTCTTTGGCATAGCGATAGATATCGCCCGCCTGTGCCAGCGGGTCGTAGACGCACAGCGCGAGTTTGCCGCTGGCCGCATGGACTGCTGGCGCAGTGAGCGCCAGTACGAGTGCGGCGGCTGCAATTTTTTTCATGGTATTTCCCCCAAACCAGCATGGTGACCGGTCTACCTTAGCATGGTAAGCATCTGATCCCTCATAGCTTAGCGCGTCTACTTTCGCAGCTCTATGGCTGATCTGTGTGTAGTCGCCAGACCCGTGCGCCTTGGGCGTCATGCTTCACGATCTGGCCAGATTTTATATGTAGCATGGCCGTGCGGCCACTGCAACGGCATCCTGTGCGCGTCGCCATTATTTGACATGATCAGGTGGTCAATAATGCCGGCATCGGCATGGCCGGTGGGATGCTGGAGACCTCGGTGCCCGATTGGAAAAACTGCTGGATGTCAATCTGTGGGGCGTCATCCATGGCTCGTGCTTGATCGCGCGGATTGATATGACGCCCTAAGCCCTGAGATCCGTTGAATGGCCGCTGGCTGTTCTACGTACCCAGCGCCAAACACCACGCATCATCGTGCGCTGTCTGTGTGCAACGCATGCACACAGATGCGCAACATTCGGGTGGTGCTTGCTGTATATTTATCTCACTATAGCCCCATAGACGAAGGGGGACAGGTGATGAATCACAGCATGAGTAGCAGCAACTATACCCGTATCGCACAGGCGATCGCGTACATCCAAGCCAATTTTCAGACCCAGCCGAGTCTGGACGAGGTGGCGGCAGCCGTGCATTTGTCGCCGTTTCATTTTCAGCGCCTGTTTAGCGATTGGGCGGGCACCAGCCCGAAAAAATTCCTGCAATCCATCAGTGTAGAGCACGCCAAAAAACTGCTCAGTGAGCAAACCTCGGTGCAAGACGCCGCCTTGGAGACCGGCCTATCCGGCAGCGGAAGACTGCATGATCTGTTCGTCACGATCGAGGGCATGACTCCAGGGGAGTATAAGAACGGTGGCATCAATCTGACCATCCACTACAGCTACGCCCAGACTCCGTTTGGCGAGGTCATTATTGCCGCGACCCAAAAGGGCGTTTGCCATATTGCATTTGAGGACGACCCCACACAGGCACTGGCGACCCTGCAGTCCAAGTTTCCCCATGCGCGCTATGTACACGGCGTTGATCCGTTGCAGCAGTCGGCGCTGCGGATTTTTCAGCAGGATTGGCATGCGCTGGATCAGGTCAAGCTACATCTTAAAGGCACCGATTTTCAGCTCAAAGTCTGGCAGACCTTGCTGACCATCCCCCCAGGCCGACTCAGCAGCTATGGCCGTATCGCCGAGCAATTGGGCAGTCCCGCCGCCAGTCGAGCCGTGGGCACGGCCATCGGCGATAATCCGGTGGCGTATCTGATCCCCTGTCACCGCGTCATCCGTGCCACGGGGGCGCTGGGCGGCTACCACTGGAGCCCACTGCGCAAATCGGCGATGATCGGCTGGGAGGCGGCGCAGGTCGATCAGGCTGCTGATCAGTTGGCGGCGGTATGAACGCCATGATCGAGCAGATCGACTGGGTCGCGGTGGCCGCGCAGATGCAGCGTCAGGGCTATGCCCATGTGCCAGCCCTGCTCAGTGCTGGGCAATGCCAAAGCCTGATTGACGCCTACGACAGCCCCAGCGGCTATCGCAAGACCGTGGTCATGGCGCGGCATCGCTTTGGGCTGGGCGAGTATAAATACTACGACTATCCGCTGCCCGAGCTGGTGCAGCAGCTCCGCGCGCAGGTCTATCCGCAGCTCGTGCCCATCGCCAATGACTGGATGGCGCAGTTAGGGCTAGACACGCGGTTTCCTGCCACACTGGACGCGCTACAGCATCAGTGCCAGCAGCAGGGTCAGACCCAAGCCACGGCACTGATCCTCAAATACGGGGTAGGGGGCTTTAATACCCTGCACCAAGACCTGTACGGTGCGGTGTATTTTCCCTTGCAGTTGGTGCTATTCCTCAATGAGCCGGAGGTCGACTATACCGGTGGGGAGTTTGTCCTGACCGAGCAGGTGCCGCGCGCGCAGTCGCAAGCTATCGTGCTGCGCCCACGACGCGGGGATCTGCTCATCATCACCACCAATTTCCGGCCGGTCGCCGGGGTGCGCGGCGCCTACCGTGCGGCGATGCGTCATGGGGTCAGTCGCCTGCATAGCGGTGTACGACATACGCTGGGCATTATTTTTCATGATGCGGTGTCGTGATGGATCTCTTTGCTGATGAAGTCGACCCCAATGTCGACCCGACTGCCAACCTGCTGCCGCAAGATGGTACGGTGCATTATTATGGTCGGGTGATGAGCTGGGCGGAGGCCGATCACTATCTACAGGTGCTGCTTACCAGCATCGCATGGCGCAACGACGAAGCGGTGATCTTTGGCAACCGCATCGAGACCAAGCGCAAAGTGGCGTGGTACGGCGACATCCCCTTTGAATACACCTACTCCCAGATGACCAAAACTGCGCTGCCATGGACCCCCGAGCTGCTGGCGCTGAAAACCTTGGTCGAGCAGCTCACGGGCGAAACCTATAACTCCTGCCTGCTGAACCGCTATCACAACAACAACGAAGGCATGGCTTGGCACAGTGATGGCGAACGCGACCTCAAGGAAAATGGCGCGATTGCCTCGCTGTCCTTGGGTGCCGAGCGTAATTTTGCCTTTAAACACAAGCGCAGCAAACAGCGCATCTCGCTATGCCTGCAGCATGGCAGTCTGCTGGTCATGACTGGCACGACCCAGCGTCATTGGCTGCATCGTCTGCCTCCGACCGCCCTCCCGCATGGCGAACGGGTCAATCTGACCTTTCGCACCATCGTCCACTAGTCGAGCTGTCCCGTACGGCATCGACGGTACACTCTGTCCGCCAAAACGACGCTTGAAACGAAATGTACTTGACAGTATCATGAGAATATACTTTGATACGGCTTCAGTCCCATTGTCTCAATTGACAGCAACAGCCGTCATCTGAGCCAATCCAAAGTTCAAGATTTAGGCGTTTAATCGATCTAGTCGAGCAAGACTATACACCTGTACATTTTGGCGTGTATCCACGATCAGGAAGAGTCACATGAACATGCAGATCAATATGACCAGCATACGCAGTGCAAGTATCAGCCCACCGTACTTCGCCAGTCCGCTGCAGCATCGTATTCCGGTCGAGCTTGAAGCGCTCTATCACCGGACGCGGCATCATGTGACTGACGACGACAAACGGCGTGGTCTGGAACTGCTGATCGACGCCAACTGTGACATGATCGATATGGGTTTTTTGGCGCTGCTCGACGAACTGAACCGCAATAATCCCGGCCTGAATTTCAACGATGCCAAAACGATGGTCGAAGACGTCAAGACCAAAGCGCGGCACTATATCCGCTGGGTGTCGGGCTTTATCGCCAACGACCGCCTGCCGCCAGTCATCGCCCATTACTATAGCCTGATGCATCGCATCGACTTGGGCGACGGTACACGCCCGTATATGGCGTTTAATATCTCCAGCGAATTTGCCAAAGATTTACGCCGTGTCCTCTCCACACTGGAAGACGGCAGCACTGAAGATCTGGATGAGATGATCGAGCTGCTGGTGCAGGTGTTTGAAGAAACCATGCGTCCACTGCTCATCAGCCCCAAGAACCTCATGAAGTTTAACTACGTGGTCGACAAGACTTTAAACGGCGTGATCGCCTTGGTCATGTCGCTGTATAAACGCATGCTGCGCAAGACCATCCCCAAGCTGCCGCGTGAACTGTATCCACAGGTGGCCGAGCATCTGGGCGCTTTCTTGGTCAGTGACCCCTTGCCCGTCACGCACTAAACCCAGCCAGCAATCCCTGCCAAGGCGTAGAACGACATGGTTCTACGCCTTTTTTGTTGCGACATTGGGCATGCTCAAGCAGCACGATATCACCATCTTACGCAATGCGTTGCCATTGAAGGCTTTCCCCTGCACGCGTTTTGCTGGATAATTAAACGCATAGACATTGCGTGGTACGCAAGCACAGAGCACACTTTAAAAATAAAATTCAGGAAGAGTCGAACATGAGCATCAAACCGCCATTTTTTTGTGCGCTGCTGGCTGATCATATTCCTGTCGATCTCGAGGGGATCTATCAGCGCACGACGACGACCGTGAGCGACGCCGACAAAGCATTGGGCGTGCAACTGTTGATCGAAGCCACCTGCGATCTGATCGATCAGTGCTTTGGCACGATGTTCGATCAACTGGCGACGATCCATCCGAGCAAAGAGCTGAATGACGCGCGGCATGTGATCGAAGACATCAAAGGCAAAGCCAAGCACTATATGGGCTGGGTCGGCGGCCATCTGTCCAATACCCGACTGCCTCCCGTCATCGCCCATTTTCATGCCTTAAACCACTACATCGATCGCGGCGATGGGGTCAAACCGTATATGACCTGTCCGATCACCCCAGCCTTTGCCGCCGAGGTCACCCGCATCGTGGACAAGATGGAAAATGGTCAGCTTGAGGATATCAACGAGGTCGTCGATCTGTTGATCAAGGTCATGGATGTGACCCTAGAGCCGCTGGTATTGATCCCGATCCGCTTGTTGAAGTTTAACTTCTTGATCAATAAAACCTTGGATGGGGTGATCGCGGTAGTGCGCATGCTGAACCGTCATATGCTGCGTAAACTCGCACCGGCGATCCCGCGCGATGTCTATCCCCTCATCGCCAGACATCTGCGCTCCTTTTTGGAGGCCTGATTGCGCTGTTTAAGCCACGTTAAAGCTGTCTTTTTCCGTCATTTTTACCGAACATCATCGACATACGATGTCTTAGTATGGGATTTACCTGTGGCGGAAAATGACAGCTTTATGAGGTCGGGCGACGCATGTTTGCGCCCAAGCACTGCTTCTTTCCGTATGCAAACGGCAGTTTATCCGCGAGTTTAAAGGCGATCCTGCCTGTACTGCGCCGCCTGCATGTGCCCGCACCGGGCACTGATACGCGCGGTGCATTGATCATTTCCCGCCATCGCCTGTGATTTTTTGACCAAAAACTAACCGACTTGTATCCGAACAATTATTCGGATTACTCTGCTTTTACGTTAAACGTGGCTCGCCTTATCCGCGATCTACATGTCGTAAACCCAGAGTGTAGCCATTTATGTTTAAAGCCAAAATCTCAAGCAAAGCCCATGCAGTCGTGACCGGTGCCGGTAGCGGTATCGGCCGTGCGTTTGCGCTACAGATCGCCAAGCGTGGCGGAGCAGTCGTCTGTGCCGATATCAATCTGACCACCGCGCAAGAGACCGTGGATCTGATCAGCGCGCAGGGTGGCCGCGCCTTGGCCGTACAGTGTGATGTCACGCAGCTCGCCAGCGTAG